>NZ_DJJJ01000032.1:0-4498 GCF_002434085.1 Acinetobacter sp. UBA6571
CGCCCTGGAACACGTTTTAGGGTCTCTGACAGATTCACATCCAGATCATTCTGATTTTGTGGCTGTTCTATACGATAGACAGATGCCGGTGTTTCAAGCCAGCTCGTATCGGTACGTGTAGCTTCAAGCGTAATTGGTGCAAGCTGTACAACTTCTTGTGCTTGAGCCCAGCTTGCCTGAAGAATGCAGGCACTCAGAAGAAGTTTTTTATATGGAAAGGCAGATAGGGAAGCAGAGCTTTTCATAAGTATCCTGGACTGGTAAATACTAATAGCCTAAGAATTTAAGACTAGATTCTTAAGGTAAAAAAGCTGAGTTTTTAAAAGATCAGACCATGTTTATTCATATATAAAACAATGAAAGTATAAGGGAAAGATTTGTTATAAGAATAAGTTAAAGCTCCCCTATGACTCTAAACCTGATTTCAGATAAAAACTCAGCATTAGAAGCGTATTAAAATGGAAATAAATGCAGCTGACCAGAATTTATCTGTAGTATCTTGGTATAAAAGTCGTAGAATAACTTGAGAAATAAGATTATTTATATTTTTAAAATTCAAAGAGATCAATAAAAAGCCAGCGGCTTAAACTATAGCGCCGGCTAATATTTTAGTACTGATTAGTTTCCACGATAAGTAGAATATCCATAAGGGCTGAGTAGGAGTGGAATATGATAGTGGGGTACAGTGCCCTTCACTTCAAAAATGACCGGAATTTCGGGAAAAAAAGTATCCTGTTTCTGTGTTTTAAACCAGTCACCTGTTTTAAAGGTAACTTTATAAAGCCCCTGATGAAAATTCTTGTTTTCCGGATAAAGTGCAGTAATACGGCCATTTTCATTGGTTTTAGACTGGCTGATTTGAACCCATTTTCCTTTAATCTGTTCTTCAAGCGTGACCTCAACATTAGATGAAGGCAAGCCTGTTTCTAGGTTAAGTACATGCACACTGAGCGGATTAGCTGCAGCAAAACTGAATTGGGCTGCACATAGACTTAAACCGGCAATAATGAGTTTTTTCATGTTTTTACTCCTGTGATAAACTTTTTTGGACACCCTGTTCGGCGCATGCTTCATCTTGTGCTGCACCACCTCCACCTGCGACTCCTACTGCACCAATCACTTCATTTTTATAGGTTACTGGAATACCGCCACCGAGTAGCAACAGTTCATTTAGGGTGTTCAAATTACTGGCTTCAGGGTTATTTTGAGCATTACGGTTCAGGACAGAAGTCCGTGTTTTGGTAGACAGTGCAGTATAAGCCTTACGCTGTGCCGCAAGGGTATTATGTGGACCAACACTTTCGTGACGTTTGAGTACCAGTATATTGCCACCCCGGTCCAGTACCGCGACTGCAATATTCTTTTGCTGGGCATGACAGGCAGTAATGGTATGATCAGCTAAATGTTCAGCAAGCTTTAGACTTAAATTATATTGCTGTATTGGTTCAGGTGTTTTCGCAGACAATGTCGTGATAAAACCTGAAGCTAAAATAAAGCTTGCCGTCAGAACAGGCCAGTAAGATGGCTTTAACATGAGTATCTCCTTAAATCCTGAAAACATAATAAAAAGAGATGTGGTCTTGTTGGATGACAAGTAGATTACAGATTTGTCATTTAGGCGTAATGGAAAAATGGTTTTGAAATGAATATCTTGATTATTGAAGATGAACAGAAAATAGCGCGCTATCTGGCCAAGGGTCTGACTGAGTCAGGTTACCGAACATGGCTTGCACATGACGGACGGGAAGGTCTTATGCTATTTGAACAGCATGCAATTGACTTGGTTATCCTAGATGTGATGTTACCAGAGCTTGATGGCTGGCAGGTGATTCAGACCTTGCGCCAGTTTTCGGAAGTTCCGGTATTATTCCTGACCGCCCGTGACAGTGTTTTAGACCGGGTCAAAGGTCTGGAACTGGGTGCTGACGACTATCTGGTAAAACCTTTTTCCTATATTGAGTTACTGGCAAGAGTTAAAACCTTGTTACGGCGTTCATCTACTAAAGTAGTCGAACAGTTGCAGGTCGAGAATCTGAAAATCGACTTGCTCGAACACAAGGTTTACCGTGACCGGGACCTTATTGAATTAACCAACAAAGAATATGCTTTACTCAGATTTCTGGCTGAGCATCAGGGCGAAATCATGACACGTACCCAAATTGCCTCCCAAGTCTGGAATATCAATTTTGATACTGACACCAATGTGGTTGATGTAGCAGTACGTCGCCTGCGTGCTAAGATTGATGATGCTTATCAGCCTAAACTGATTCATACCATACGTGGTATGGGCTATAAACTTGATACAAACACATGAGTATATTCCGGCATTCGCTTGCAGTTCGGCTGAGCTTATTATTTATCGGTATTGCCTGTGCAGTGTTTTTAGCGATAGGTCTACTGGCTTACAATGGTATGGATCAGGTATTAAAGCGCCAGCAGGATGAAGCATTGCGAGCCAGGGTAGAGCGGCTGGAACTCCTGATTCAAAATTCTAGCGATTTAAATAGCCTGATTCAGCGGCCCAAACTTTATGAAAATATGCTTGGAAATCAGGATAATCTGCTTATATTAGAAAATCAGAACGGAACTGCTCTGATTTATATTAATCCCTTACAGATTCATATACCCATTTTGCCTAAAGCCGAACAAACCTGGCTCATTGATAATAAGAAACAGCAGGCCACTACAAGGTTGGCATGGAAAACAATCAATTATCAGGGACAGCAGTATTTGCTGATTGCAGGTAAGCAGTTCGATGAGCGAGAGCAGGTCCTCTATAGCTTTGCCTTAAAGCTTGTAGGTTACATTGGGCTAGGAATCTTGACGGTATGTATATTGAGTGCTTTAGTCAGTTATTATGGCCTTGCACCACTAAGAGATTTAAGTGAGCAGACCCGGTTAATCAATATTCAAAAGCTGAACCAGCGTGTCAGCGAAACCAGTCAAAGTGACGAAATCAGACTACTCTCTACCGCCATGAACAGTATGCTGGAGCGGATTGAGCAAGGTTATCAGCAACTGAGCCGCTTTTCTGAAGATATGGCACATGAGTTTCGGACGCCTTTAAATAATCTGATTGGACAGACGCAGATTCTGCTTAGTCAAAATCGTGAAAAGGCCGATTATCAGGATTTGTTATTTTCCCATTTGGAAGAATATGAACGTCTGAAAAGGATGGTTGAAAATATGCTATTTCTGGCACGTGCTGATCATTCTCAAAATAGCCTAAGTATTATAGAGGTTAATCTAAAAAGTAGTCTGAATGAACTGTTGGCATATTTCGAATTAATTGCTGAAGAAAAAAATCTGCAGATTAACAGCCGCCTCAAGATTACATTTATCCATGCTGACTATTTATTGTTTCAAAGAGCAGTTTCCAACCTTTTAAACAATGCGATTGAATATAGTACAGAGAATGGCCATATTTCTATAATAGCTGAACGGATAACGCTGGCAGGTAAAATATATAATGCAATTCATGTTTTGACATATGATGTATATATTGCTGAACAACATTTGCCACATTTGTTTGAACGCTTTTATCAATGTGATCCGGCCAGACACCAGCAAGGACGTTCTGGAGGTTTAGGGCTTGCAATTGTTCAGTCAATTATGAGTATTCATGAAGGGATAACAGAAGTTAAAAATATGCCAGAAGGGGTCCGGTTTAGTCTGTATTTTCCTGAACATTTAGCTAGCAATTCAGTAAACAGAAAATAAAAACATTCTTATAACCGTTTTAATTTTTCTGTTAAATACCGCATTCCTTCCGTGGCAGTCATGGAAAGTAACTGGTACTGTTCAGGGAGCTGCACATGATCGGCTTTTGGGTCAATATAGTAAGCCTCACAATGAGCAGGAATCTCATTAACCAGAGCTGCAACAGGATATACTGACAGTGTTGAACCTATCACAATAAAAATATCAGCCTGTCTTGCAAGTTTAATGGCCTGTTCATAAGCAGGCACAGTTTCACCAAACCAGACCACATGGGGCCGCAAAGAATAACCTTGCCGACATTTATGTTGCTGGAGGTCAAGCTCCCAGCCGTCAACCGGATAAAACTCTTCAGTATATTGCGCGTCCGGGCCTGATGTCTTTGCTAGGCGAATATTCCCGTGTAAATGTAATACCCGCTTACTTCCTGCGCGCTCGTGCAGATCATCAATGTTCTGGGTAATCACCTCGACATTAAAATTATCTTCTAAACTGGCAATAGCCTGATGTGCAGCATTCGGCTCGGCATCAAGAATATTTTTACGCCGTTCATTATAAAATCGTTGTACCAGTTCAGGATTTTTGGACCAGGCTTCAGGCGTAGCGACTTCCTCAATACGGTATTGCTCCCAAAGTCCATTGCTATCGCGAAAGGTATTAATTCCACTTTCTGCACTCATGCCTGCACCAGAAAAAACAACCAGTTTCTTCATAGTTATTATGCTCCATTGCTTAAAGTTTATTTCTAATGTAATTCAGCTAAATCAACATATTAAAGCTT
>NZ_DJJJ01000026.1:0-20165 GCF_002434085.1 Acinetobacter sp. UBA6571
TGTCTGTTTAAAGGTCTCTACGGTCATGCCTGATCGGAGAGATTTTTGTTTTTTATAGAAGGTGATATTGGGCTATGAATCCCTTACGTTCTTCCGTTATTCCAGTGTCTGATCCGGCAGCTGGTTTACGTATTACGGAGATTTTGTATTCGTTGCAGGGAGAAGCAAACGCTGCGGGGTTACCAACAGTATTTATTCGTCTGACTGGCTGCCCTTTACGTTGTACCTATTGCGATACGACCTACTCTTTTGAAGGAGGGGTACGTCAGTCACTTGAAGAAATCATTGCAACTGCCCGAAGTTATAATACACCTTACATCTGTGTAACCGGTGGAGAACCACTGGCACAACCGAATTGTCTGGTTTTACTACAACGTTTATGTGATTTAGGACATAAGGTTTCTTTAGAAACCAGTGGTGCACTCGATGTATCTAAAGTTGATCCACGCGTATCAAAAGTTCTAGACTTAAAAACTCCAAATTCTGGAGAAGTTACACGTAACTTAATGTCAAATCTAGAATTTCTGACCTCAAATGATCAAATCAAGTTTGTTATCTGTAACCGTGATGATTACCAATGGGCCAAAGAGCAGCTTGCGCTGTACTCCCTAGAACAGAAAGTCAGTACAGTCTGGTTCTCTCCTGCGTTTGCAGTGGAAAAAGGTGCAGCCCAATTACCTAAACTGGCTCGCGAATTAGCACAGTGGATTCTAGATGACCAGCTTCCCGTTCGCTTCCAGTTACAACTACACAAGCTACTTTGGAATGATGAAACTGGCCGTTAATCACGGTACAGAAAGATTGGAGAAACAATATATGCGCTCGCGTGCAATTGTCTTATTATCTGGTGGATTAGATTCAACAACCTGTCTGGCTTGGGCACAGGCACGTTATGAGTGTATCGCTATTAGCTTTATGTATGGTCAGCGTTCAACTACTGAACTGGATGCAGCTAAAGCACTTACTCAGCGTGCCGGCGTAGAACATCGCGTTATTAATATTGACCTGGGCAATCTGGGTGGTTCGGCACTGACAGATCATAATATTGATGTCCCTGTACAGGAACAGTCAGGCATACCCGTAACTTATGTTCCTGCCCGTAACACCATCTTCTTGTCTTATGCCTTGGCAGCTGCAGAAGTATTTGATGCAGAGGCTATAGTAATCGGGATTAATGCCGTAGATTATTCAGGTTATCCGGATTGTCGTCCTGAGTTTATTGAAGCATTTGCCAATATGGCGCGCCTGGCCACTAAAGTGGGAGTAGAAGGCAAACCTTTAAAATTTGAAACACCCCTGTTACATTTATCTAAAGCGAATATTATACGTTTGGGCATTGAACATGGCGTAGACTATAGCCAGACGGTTTCCTGCTATCAGGCAGATGACCAAGGACGTGCTTGTGGACAATGTGATAGCTGCCGACTTCGTAAACAAGGTTTCCAAGAAGCAGGTATTGAAGACCCTACACGTTATATACCGTAATCACCAGGTACAATTTATGAAGAACTTAGCATCAAAACTTTTCCTTTCCTCCCTGTTCTCAGCAGCGACTCTGTTAACAGTAAATACCCATGCTGCAGAAGCAAATCCTCTTCAGCAGGCTTATAAAAGCACAAATGTTAAATCTGCCCTGATCAATGTTTGTAAAACAGAAACAGGTAAAAGCAAGAAACTCTCTGCTGCTGAAGTAAGCAAATACTGTACCTGTGCTGTAGAAGCAGATGGTAAATTGACCAATGCTCAAAAATGGGAAATCCAGAGCACAATTAACCAGAAGAAAAGCCCAAGCAGTTTAGCTTTTGTTCAAAAACAAAATAGTGATTTACAAGCGTGCTTCGGTCCACAGTTAACTTCAAAACTGCAAAACCTGACCCAAGAAGCCATGAAATCAGCGCAGGCAAAAAAATAATTGCCTTATTATTTTGCTAGCCACATTCGTGGCTAGTTTTTGGAGAAAACCATGAGTACTGAAGATATTAAATTACCTGACCACGTATTCCCAACCGCAAATGGTGAGATCAACTTATCTGAAGTGCCATCTGCATGGTTGGTTCTCTATTTTTATCCTAAAGATTCTACACCCGGCTGTACTACTCAGGCCCTTGAGTTTACTGAATTAAAAGACCAGTTTGATGCTATGGGCGCTACTGTCGTGGGTATCTCTCGTGATTCAGTCAAATCTCACCAGAATTTTACCACTAAGCAGGAACTGCAAATTGAGCTGGTCAGTGATGCGGATGAAATCCTGTGCAAACATTTTGATGTCATTAAAGAAAAAAATATGTATGGCAAAAAAGTTATGGGTATCGAGCGTTCTACCTTTTTATTTCATAACAATCAGCTAATGAAGAGTTACCGTAAAGTCACTGCAGCTGGTCATGCTGCTCAAGTATTAGATGATATCCACACAATGAGTGAAGTGGAATAAACTATAAAAACTCTAATAGCAAGCCGGCACTTTAGCCGGCATTTTTATAGATCTGTGGTCTTTAGTCTTGCTTGATTTCTTTAAGAAAGGTGTGAAGCAGACTACAGGTGTGTTTTCAAGTTTAACCGGTTCGACATATAAACTCTCTAATATTGCTAAATTATTTAAAGGTTTTAATCTTCATTACTGTATATTGCTATAGTCTTGCTCTTTATATTTTTGCTGTAGCTGACGGTACACCAGACCATGCTGGAAATTCTTCAAAAAATTTTGTGAACCCGCCGGGAAAGCTTCTGTTTTAATTATACCCTGATAATAGGCTTCGCGCAGTGGCGTCGCAGAAATGGCACCTTCCAGACTCTCCAGTTCAACCATCGTCCATTCTGGAAATAGTTTCAGATAATATGATGATGCATCTTTAAAATGGCCGATCAGACCAATTTTAGAGCCAGTTTGAACCACCTGATTAACTAAAGCTTTAACCTGCTTTACCCATTTTTCATCATTGTAGACATCAATGACATGAACAAAAATAATTCGCTTCTGATCTTCTGGTGAAAAGTTGGACAATATCATTTCTTCACGTTCAGAAGCTGTGAATGGATTTTTGAGATTCCGTTCATTTTGAGCTGAACCCAAAGCCAGAATCACATACTGACTTTGACTTAAGGCAACCTGTACCGTCTGCAAATGTGCATAATGAAAAGGCTGAAAACGCCCGATGAAGACAAGATAATCAAAAGTATATGACATAAGTTCTGAGCTTTAATGACTCATCAGTTGCATTTTCAAAAAAGATATGCGACATAATAAGCCATAATAAAATCATGATTTAAAGCATGGATAGTACGATGACATTAAGCTGTATACAACAACCACATCAACATTTAAAAGCAAAACTGGATCACGGAATTCTTACGCTGGCTATTGACCGGCCTGAAGCCAAGAATGCCTTATATGGTGAGCTTTATTTATGGATTGCTCAGGCACTTGATGAAGCAGATATTTCTAGTGATGTACGGGTAGTAATACTTCGTGGCTTAAATGATGACTTTACTGCAGGAAATGACATGAAAGATTTCATGCAGTTTACCCAGCAGCCTTTACAGGATAAAGCAGGCAATATGCCCCCTTTTGTCTTGCTTAAATCAGCAACAAAATTTTCAAAGCCTTTAATTGTAGCGGTTAAGGGGGTAGCTATTGGTATAGGAGTAACTATACTGTTGCATGCCGATCTGGTCTACAGTGATGATGATGCTATTTTCCAGATTCCATTTGTAAGTTTAGGTCTTTCTCCAGAAGGTGCAGCAAGTCAGCTTCTTGTTAAGCAGGCAGGCTACCATCGTGCTGCTGAACTGCTGTTTAGTGCTAAAAAATTCACAGCAAAAACTGCCGAACAGGTAGGCTTGGTCAATCGTGTGATTAAGGATGACATCTATGAAGATGCCAAAATTATTAACTTGATTATTGAAAATGATGTTTATGATTATGCTCACAAAGCTGCCGAATATCTAACTCAGTTACCGCTTGCCTCCATTAAACAGACTAAAGCGCTAATGAAAAAAGATTTAGCTAATATTATTGAGTGCATTGATGAAGAAGCTGAAATTTTTATGCAGCGCGTTAAATCTCCTGAAATGATGGAAGCTGTACAGGCTTTTATGCAAAAACGTAAACCTGACTTTACACAGTTCAATTAAGTTTTATGCTCAAATCTGGATACCTGAGATGTGTCCAGATTTTTTGTTGTCTATACTCCTCTGCCTCTGAGGATTTTCTCTAAATCTTCCTATTGAATTGAACTGTTTAATTATGCCAAATACTGAAAATTATACCCAAAACAGTGAACAGCCAGAAAAGAAACGTTACTATGAACCTGCACCTCAGGATATTGACGTTGAGCAGTTCAAAAAAGTTGTAGAAAGTCGCCGTTCAGTACGCAAGTTTACTGACAAGCCCATTCCAGAAGATGTGCTGGATGCATGTCTGGATTTAGCCTTACTGGCACCCAATTCATCCAACCTGCAACCATGGACTTTTTACGTAGTTCAAGATCCTGATAAAAAACAGCAGCTGATAAAAGCCTGTATGAGCCAGCTCGCTGCCAAAACTGCATCTGAACTGATTGTCTGTGTTGCACGTACAGACCGCATTGATGAAATGGCAAAACGTAATGTCAATGAATTTCCTTTTCCAGAAGCGCCGCCAGCAATCAAGAAATACTACAAGTATATTCCGTATAACTATAAAACGGGCTATTTGAATGCTTTTGGCAACTTTAAGAAAGTTGCTTTTAAAGTGGCGCGCAGTCTGGATAAGCAGATGCCAGTCTCTGCATTTAGTCCTGCAGATGCCAAACTCTGGGCAAGCAAGACCACAGCGCTGGCATGTGAAAATCTGGTACTGGCTTTACGTGCCTACAGTTTTGACAGTTGCATGATGGAAGGTTTTGATGAGCCGATGGTACGCCAGATTTTGGAACTAAATGACCAGCAATATCCAATCATGGTGATTGCTGCAGGTGAACGGGCCAAAGATGGTGTATTCTTTCCACAGTACCGTTTTGATCGCGAACTTTTTATACAAAAAGTTTAAAAAGTTTTCATGAGTGTCATCGAGTATAAGTAAGTAAAATAGGTTTTCTTGCTTCTGCTTACTTTATTAATAAAAGTAAGCAGACAGGTATAAACAGGCTATTTTGTATAGAGCGGTAAGTAGGCTAAAGTAATAGATTTTAAAGGGAAGTTTTTCTTAAAATAAAACCTGCTTCAATCGCCTATTACAGCTTTAGCTTGTTCATAAAGATGCTGAAAACAGCTCTGCTATTGTATGTTGAGAAGTTGAATAAACTCGAATGCTGGTTCTTCATAAGGATGGCTGTTCTTTAGCGCCCGAGCAACAGCAGCAGCTTTTTCTTCAGGTACAATTGATTCTACCCGCCATTCCTCTACTTGTTCAATTTGTCCGACCTGACCAATATGTGGGTCCGCTCCTTGCATTGGTCTAAACTGCCCAATTCCCTTTACCTGCCATACACAATGTTCATAATCTCCTATTCTTCCTGCTCCGGCGGCAAAGATTGCTTGTTTGGTAGAATCCAGATACTCATCAGGAACGAAGTAAATCAGCTTTAACATAGAACCTCCTTTTTGTTATCTCTGTCTTTAATATCGTATAGCCAACGTTATTGTCACTAGGCAAGCTGAATAAATTACCGAATAGTAAAAAAATTCATAACAATCTCAGGATTATTTTATGGCAACAGTACTAATTACAGGTGCGGGCACCGGCTTTGGTAAAGGTGCAGCATTTCTCTTGGCAAAGAATCATCAAGTGATTGCAGGTGTCGAGATTGCAGCACAGATTTTTAGTCTGGAACAGGAAGCTAAGGCTCAGGGACTTGATAATATTCGCTTTGAAAAGCTTGATATTGCGGATCCAAAAGATCGTGAAAAAGCTACAGCTTGGGACATTGATGTCTTGGTTAATAATGCAGGGATTTCAAAAGCCGGCTCTTTGGTCGATATACCTGAGAAAAATTTGCGTGAACAATTTGAAGTGAACGTTTTCGGCACAATACTGTTAACACAAGAGTTCGCTCGTAAAATGGTAGATAAACATAGCGGAAAAATTATTTTCATTTCAAGTGTTGCCGGACTTTCTGCTGGGCCCCTGATTGGAGCTTATTCAGCCTCCAAACATGCAATTGAAGCATTTGCCAAAGCACTGGATGGTGAACTGCAAGAATTTGGCGTACAGGTTGCAACTGTAAATCCGGGACCTTTTTTGACAGGCTTCAATGACCGGATGTTTGAAGACTGGAAAACTTGGGAAAACAACCCTGAAGAGTGGATCTTTGATTACTCTCAAATGGCCTTTCCTCATGAACAGTTTGAGCCTGAAATAGTTTATCAGGTCATTGCTGATGTGGTTGAAGGTAAAAGTGATCTGTTTAGAAATGTTGTGCCTCAGGAGATGAATGATCAGTTACAGAAATCTGAAGATGAACTCTGGACCAAAAAAGTGAGTACAGAGAAGAAACGTCATCCACAAGTTGAAAAGGCTTATGAGCTTGAGCCCTATACCAAGGCATCTAAGGATAAATAGTCAGAAATTTTTTATATAAAAAAGCCACCTCAGGTGGCTTTTTTATATATGTATAATTAACCGATAAACTTGCGGGCATTACGGAACATGCGTAACCATGCTCCATCTTCCTTCCACTCTTCTGGTTTCCATGAATGCTGGATCGCACGGAAAGTACGTTCTGGATGTGGCATCATAATAGTCGCGCGTCCATCCCTAGAAGTTACACCAGTCACTGCCTCTGGAGAACCGTTCGGGTTAAGAGGATACTGCTGGGTCGGGTTGCCATGGCTATCGACATAACGCAGAGCAATTTGACCATTAGCGTTCAGGCTACTCAAGCTGTCATCAGAAATTACTGCACGACCTTCACCATGTGCAACGGCTATTGGCAGAATAGAACCTTCCATTCCTTCTAACACTACAGAATTTGATTTTTCTACTCGTACGTTTACAGTACGGGCTTCAAATACTTCAGAAGTATTACGGTGAAAACGTGGCCAGTTTTCTGCGCCAGGTATCAACGGTGCCAACTGTGACAACATTTGACAGCCATTACAGATCCCTAAAGAGAATGTTTCTTCACGATGGAAAAACTGCTCGAACTGGTCACGCAACTTGGTATTAAACAGGACTGATTTTGCCCATCCTCCACCTGCTCCAAGCACATCACCATAAGAGAAACCACCACAGGTTACCAGACCTTCGAATTCGTCCAGACTTACGCGACCAGCTAAAAGGTCACTCATATGCACATCGATACTGTTGAAACCCACTTTATCAAATGCCGCGGCCATTTCTACATGTCCGTTTACACCCTGTTCACGCAGAATTGCCATATTTGGACGACGTGTATTGATAAATGGTGCCTCAATTGGCTCATTTAAGTCAAAGGTTGGTTTAGCAATAATACCTTGATGATCAGCATTGGTAATCAGTGAATATTCCTGATCAGCCGTTTCAACATTATCACGTAAACGTTGAATCTGATGAGAAACCTCCGACCAGGCCTGTTGCAAGTCAGAGCGTGCCAGCGTTAAACCATTTACATTTAAAGTATCGGTCGTATTTACCGAACCAATCAGGCTGATAGCATCTTTAAGTAGAGACTCGGAAATTTCTGCCTGCAGTGCTTCCCAATCAGTGGCTTTAAGTTGTAATACTGCACCAATTTCTTCTGCAAACAGACTTTCAACTGACTGCTCTTCTAGTGCAACACCCAGACGTGAGGCAAACATCATTTCTGTAACAGTTGCCAGCAGGCCACCATCACCGATGTCATGATATGCCTGAATCAGGCCACGGTTGTTCCAATCCTGAACCAGTGCAAAAAACGCTTTAAACTCATCAAAGTTATCTACATCTGGTGTAACTGTACCGATTGCTTTATAAACCTGTGCCAAAATAGAACCACCCAGACGGAACTGGCCTTTAGACAGATCAATACGTACCAGTACTGAATCTTCAAGTTTCTTCAGCTCGGGCGTCATGGTTTTACGCACATCACCAACAGGTGCAAATGCTGTAATCACACCGGTCATTGGAGAAGTTACAGCTTTATCTTCACCGTTATCATTCCAAGTGGTACGCATGGAAAGTGAATCTTTACCAACCGGAATTGCAATTCCTAAGGCTGGGCACATTTCCATACCGATCGCTTTTACACCTTCAAACAGGGCCTGATCTTCACCTTTTTGGCCTGCTGCAGCCATCCAGTTGGCAGAAAGCTTGATATCACTAATCTGTTCAATATTGGCACAGGCAATGTTAGTAATTGCTTCTGCTACTGCCAGACGTGCTGATGCTGCCGGATTCAGTAAAGCTACAGGAGGACGCTCTCCCATTGCCATTGCTTCACCCGTATAGCCTTGCAGGCTGGTCGTAGTTACTGCTGCATCAGCGACAGGAACCTGCCAAGGCCCTACCATCTGGTCACGCGCAACCATACCGGTAATTGAGCGGTCACCAATTGTGATGAGGAAAGATTTTGAAGCAACTGTCGGATTTTTCAAAACACGGAAAATTGCATCGTTTAAATCAACTTTTGAGGCATCAAAATCATTACCCTGACGAGGCGCTGTCTCATAAGAACGCTGCATGCGTGGTGTGCCGCCCAGCATAACCTGCATCGGCATATCTACCGGTTTGTTCGCAAATAGCGGGTCTTCAACCGTAAGATGACGTGCTTCCGTTGCTTCACCCAGTACAGCAAACGGACAGCGTTCACGAGCACAGATTTCTTCAAATTGCTGCAGAGATTCTGGACGGATTGCTAGTACATAACGCTCCTGAGCTTCATTCGACCAGATTTCCATTGGTGACATACCTGACTCAAGCGAAGGAATCTTGCGCAGGTTAAGTACAGCTCCCAGCTCATGGTCATTGACCAATTCAGGCATGGCATTAGATAAACCACCCGCGCCAACGTCATGAATAGAAACAATCGGGTTGAAATCTTCCAGACGCCAGCAGGTATCAATCACTTCCTGACAACGGCGTTCCATTTCAGGGTTTTCACGCTGTACCGAAGCAAAATCAAGATTTTCTCCCATGGTACCACTGTCAACAGAAGATGCTGCACCACCACCTAAACCGATCAACATAGCTGGCCCACCGAGTACAATCAGCAGGTCACCCGGTTGAATCGCATCTTTTTCAACATGGTCAGGACGAATATTGCCATAACCGCCAGCAATCATGATGGGTTTATGAAATCCTTTAACTTCACCGTTTACATTTTGCTCAAAAGTACGGAAATAGCCATTTAATGCAGGACGACCGAACTCATTATTAAATGCAGCACCACCCAGCGGGCCTTCAATCATGATCTGCAACGGAGAAGCCATACGAGATGGCTTACCATAATTTTCTTCCCAAGGCTGTTCAAAGCCAGGGATATTGAGGTTAGACACAGTAAAGCCGGTTAAACCTGCTTTTGGCTTACCTCCACGGCCTGTTGCGCCTTCATCACGGATTTCGCCACCTGAGCCTGTGGCTGCACCGGCAAATGGAGAAATCGCTGTTGGGTGATTATGGGTTTCTACCTTCATTAAAATATGGGCAGCCTGACTTTTATACTTATACACATAATGACCACTTTCATCCTGTTTTGGATAAAAACGTTGTGTGTCATAGCCTACAATTACAGAGGCATTATCTTTATAAGCAGACAGAACATCGGTTGGAGATTCTTTATAAGTATTTTTGATCATTTGAAACAAGGATAATGGCTGTTTTTCACCATCTACTGTCCATTCTGATCCAAAGATTTTATGACGGCAATGTTCAGAGTTAGCCTGAGCAAACATCATCAGCTCAATATCATTCGGATTACGGCCCATATTAGTAAAAGCTTGGGTCAGATAATCAATCTCTTCATCAGACAGGGCAAAACCAAACTCATTATTGGCTTTAACCAGTGCCTCTTTACCTTGCCCTAAAATATCAATTGAATTTAAAGGTTTTGGTGCAGTCTCATTAAATAGCGCCTGTGCATCTTCAATCTGAGCAAATACACTTTCGGTCATACGGTCATGCAGAGCCAGTTTCACATCAGCAGAAACCTCAGGAATATCTTTTAAAGTATAAAGAATACCGCGTTCTAGACGATGTACTGGCACATTACAGTTCTTGAAAATATCAGTCGCTTTAGATGACCATGGCGAAATGGTTCCCACGCGTGGTGTTACCAGAATTTGTATTTCATTATCTGAAACTTGGCGCAATTCAAAGATTTCACCATCATTCAGAAGTTGCAAGGCAGATTGATGCTGCTGCTCGCTGAGCGCTTGATCAAACAGATAAACCCACTGGCTGTCAAAAGATTGAACAGAACTAATTGACGCTAAACGTGATAATAGTTGAGTTTTCTTGAAAGAAGAATGTGCTGGTGCACCGGCCACGATAAACATGCTGATTTTGGCTCCACGGGCAGGCCTGAGCGACCATGCCGCAATGTGACTTGAAGAGAGCGCATATTCTACTGTGAAAGCCTATTTGGGGCTAGTGATAAAGCCATGAAAAGCTCATTTTCCTACGCTTTATTTTAAAAAAATAAGAGCTTAACCTTCGCCTAGCTCTTATCATCTCGGTGTTCAGGTATACTATTCACAGATTAAAAATAAATATTCTTACTTCATGTAATTTCTAAATACTGTATAATTTTCAAACTATTCCAGAGTTAAAAATATAAAAATTTACTGTAATTTTCAGCTATTTCTGATGTCTAATCTGGTACTAGATGCGATATTTAGGAAATTTATTAGGGTACTGCTTTTATGAATACTTTAGAGACTTAAGTTGAACGCAGTTTTAAATGACTGTTATGTCTGCCAGCCAAAAGGCCAAGCTCGGCTGAATATAAAACACCTGAGCCAAGCCCGACAATTACTGTCGCTTCTGGCTGGCGAATTATAGAATTTTTTGGCATGATCAGGTTTTGAATCAACTGAATAATCATAAATGGAACAAATGCGTTGGTTAGAGCTTCTCTCGGCGGTGCGTCTGGGAAGTAAAAAGAGTACTTCAGAACTGGCCCGTAGCCCTTTTCATAAAGATTATGACCGCATTATTTTTTCGCAAAGCTTTAGACAGTTAAACCGCAAGACCCAAGTGCACCCGCTTACCCAGCATGATGGTATCCATACTCGTCTGACCCACTCACTGGAGGTATCATGTATTGGCCGTTCAATGGGTATGCTTGCAGCTGAAAAAATCAAGGATGAGTTACCGGTATGGATTTCCCCAGCAGATGTAGGAGCCATTATTCAGGCTGCGTGTCTGGCCCATGATATTGGTAACCCGCCCTTTGGACATGCAGGTGAATATGCGATTCGGGAATGGTTTGATGATGCATCTCATAATGACTTGCTGAGAGAATTAACTCCTGAGCAGGAAGCCGACGTCCGTCAGTTTGAAGGTAATGCACAGGGACTGCGTCTGCTCACCCGAATTGATTATCATCCGAATGATGGTGGAATGCGCCTGACTTATGCGACTTTGGGTGCCTATTTAAAATATCCCTGGCTGTCTAAACGCATTGATGACCAGCCATCACACCAACGGGCCAAGTTCGGCTGCTATCAGTCTGAAAAAGAAATTTTAAAGCAGATTGCCGAACAGCTTGGACTGATTCAGCTCGGTGATTATCATTATTGCCGCCATCCACTTACTTATCTACTTGAAGCGGCGGACGATATCTGTTACGCCCTGATCGACCTGGAAGATGGCATTATTTTAAATATGCTGAGTTATGAAGAAGTCGAGCCGATTTTCCTGAATCTGATTGCAGATTATGGTCAGCCAGAAGAACTGAATTTTGAGAATACCACCTGGCAGCAAAAAATCGCGGCCTTACGTGGTCGGGCCATGAAACGTCTGGTAGACGAAGTAACTTCTGCTTTTGCACGCCATCATTTTGAAATTTTAACTGGCCAGCTTAAAGGCAGCTTGTTGCAGTATTGCCCCAAAGATATTTGTGAAGGTATAGAAACTGCCAAGAATATGGCCCGAAACAAGATTTTTGAGCACCGGCAGAAATCAGATCTAGAAATTATCGCGCATATGAGCTTGCAGCACATTCTGGATGCTTTTGTTCCTTTAACATTGCCACAAAAGTCTTTAAGCTTTAAAGAACGGCGTCTGATGACAATTTTGCAGGAGTTTGGGGCCAATTTTCAGACTGATCATTACCAGAATATTATGCAGGTACTGGATATTATCAGTAAGTTTTCAGACCATCAGGCATATGAACTGGCCCAAGCCTTACAGGGTCGCCGCACTACTTTTCTTTAATTCAGGAATATAAACTCAAAATGATCGGTTGTTTAATTGGTGAAGTATTTGCACTGGAAGCTCCTACCGTACTTTTAAATGTTAACGGTGTAGGTTATGAAATTGACACCCCGCTTTCTACATTTTGCCAATTACAAAAAGGCCAGAAAGTTACATTGTGGACTCATCTGGTAGTACGTGAAGATGCTCAACAACTTTACGGTTTTAGTAATGCTCAGGAAAAAACCATTTTCCGTACCTTACTCAAAGTTAATGGTGTTGGTCCGAAAATGGCTCTTGGTATTCTTTCTACCTTAAGTGTAGAACTGCTGGTGCATACGATTGAACATGATGACCTGAACACACTGGTTAAAATCCCTGGTGTTGGCAAGAAGACTGCCGAGCGTTTAATGATTGAATTGCGTGACCGTTTCAAAACACTGGCACAAGCAGCAACTACCAGTAGCACTGCCCTGCCGCAAATCCAGTTCATTGCCAACTCTCCGATTGCCGAAGCAGAAGCCGCTCTGCAGTCACTGGGCTATAAACCGCAAGAAGCACAAAAAGCTGTAGCTGCAGTAAAAGGTGACTTCAGTGAATCAGCCGATTTGATCCGTGCTGCACTTAAGTCAATGATGAAATAAATTAAGTAGATAACGAGCTCATGCAAGACCGACTTATTAGTGGTTCAGAAAAACCAGAAGATCATTTTGATCGTGCCATCCGCCCAACCTCACTGGATGACTATATTGGTCAGCCGGTAGTACGTGAGCAAATGGAAATCTTTATCGGTGCGGCGCGTGGTCGTGGTGAAGCACTAGACCATACCTTAATCTTTGGCCCGCCGGGATTGGGTAAAACTACCCTAGCTAATATTATTGCCCGGGAAATGGGTGGAAATCTCAAATCCACGTCAGGGCCGGTACTGGAACGCGCGGGTGATCTGGCAGCAATGCTGACCAACCTCGAAGAAGGTGATGTACTGTTTATCGATGAGATTCATCGACTTTCCCCGGTAATTGAAGAAATTCTGTATCCGGCGATGGAAGACTATCAACTGGATATCATGATTGGCGAAGGACCAGCTGCCCGTTCAATCAAGCTGGACCTGCCGCCTTTTACACTGGTTGCTGCCACTACTCGTGCCGGATTACTGACTTCGCCCCTGCGTGACCGTTTTGGTATCGTACAGCGTCTGGAATTTTATTCAGTAGAAGACCTGACACATATTGTAACGCGCTCAGCCAGTCTCATGGATGTACCAATTACTGAAGAAGGTTCACGTGAGGTCGCACGCCGTGCACGCGGAACACCCCGTATTGCCAATCGGTTATTGCGTCGTGTTCGTGATTATGCTCAGGTAAAAGGTACTGGAGAAGTAACTCAGGAAATGGCGCAGCGCGCGCTAGATATGCTGAATGTCGATAAAGATGGATTAGATACGCTGGATCGCCGGTATTTAAGCATGCTACTTGAACGATTTGACGGCGGGCCTGCCGGTGTAGAAGCACTTGCTGCAGCAATGGCAGAAGATTCAGGGACATTAGAAGACGTGATTGAACCTTATCTGATTCAGCAAGGCTATGCCATGCGTACTGCGCGCGGCCGTATCGCGACCAATATGGCTTACTTGCAGTTCGGTATGACCCCACCAGAACCAAAACATTAAGAATAAGCTAGAAATAGAGAAACCCGGTGTGCTAAGCCGGGTTAATCACGGTTCCAAAATATGATCTTAAAAAATGCTCAGTTAGAGTTTTATGCAGAGCGTTTAGTTTCTTGCATATTCTCTAAATATTCTATGTCATAATCATTTAAGTCCAGTCGGCTTAGCCGCTGCTTTAAAACTTTAAGCGACCATGGCCAGGCAGCAAAATTACGGCCATTCTGATCAAGATAGTAACTTTTACATCCACCACTATTAAATACAGTCTTACGCAGGTGTTTTTGCACCTGAATATTATGTTGATGAATCACATCAGACTTTATAGAGAGCTTACTGATTCCTTGTTTTTTCATCTGCAATAAGCCGTTTACGATATATTGTACCTGTGCCTCTGCCAGTCCTATAAATGAATCATAGACCAAAATATTTGGGCCTAGCATCAAGAAAGCATTAGGGACACTTTCAAGGCTGGTCCCCAAGTAGGCTTCCGGTGAGCTATTTTTCCATAAATCTGCCAGATACTGTCCTTTTTCATTAATCACGCGCTGACCAATCGGCGGATGGGATACTTCAAATCCTGTACCCCAGATAATGACATCTACCTCGTGGCTTTCTCCATTTGCTGCAATTACTTTATTGCCCTCTACCCGAACCAGTCCGTGTGGAATTAACCGGGTATTCGGCTGTATTAAGGCGGGATAATAATTATTGGCAAACAGAATACGTTTACAGCCAATCAAGAATTGAGGGGTAACATTTTGACGTAATACTGCATCTTTAATTTGAAGTTTAAGCAGCTGTTTAGCTCCATTGTTGACTGGTTTTAAAAATACAGGATGACGTAACCCCAAATTAATCAGGTTAAGAGAACCCGCTACAGCCTGACGCCATCTCTGCTGAATGACTGGGGCCCTGGCAAGCAAGGTCTTGGTATATCTTCCTAAGGGTAAATCAGGTTTTGGTAAGACCCAAGGTGCGGTACGCTGGAACACGAAAAGTTCCTTGGCTAAGGGTTGGATCTGCGGGATAAACTGAATTGCTGAGGCACCTGTTCCAATAACTGCGATGCGCTTGCCTGTTAAATCATATTCATGATTCCATTTTGCTGAATGAAACATCTTTCCTGTAAAGGTTTCTAGTCCTTCAAGCTTGGGAATTTGCGGCTCAGTAATAGGGCCTGTAGCAAAAATTACAGTTCTAGCTTGATAAACCCTCTCATGAGTTTCCAGTATCCATCTTTGCTGGTCTTCATGCCAGCTGGCCTTGACCAGCTCCTGATTAAATTCAATTTTTGACAGAATATTATATTTTTCACTTACATTTTTCAGATAAGCAAATATTTCAGGCTGTTTGGCAAATAAATGGCTCCAGCGAGTACTCGGCGCAAATGAATAGGAATACAGTGCCGAAGGAACATCACAGCCGCACCCCGGATAAGTATTTTCCCGCCAGGTCCCCCCTACAGTACTTGCCTTTTCAATTATTTTAAAATGATTCAACCCTGCTTCATCTAACTTGATGGCAGCTGCAATACCAGAAATACCAGCTCCGATAATAAAAGTATCATATAACTGGTTATCATTTTTAGCAGACTGCTTCTTCTTATGGACGCGCTGTTTGGTTTTAACTTCAGTCATCATTATATTTATACTCTCAAGTTTTTATAAACTGATAAGACAGGCCAAGAAACTTGGCATACAGACTTGGAGAAGTTCGTTTCATCAGCCAGAACAGTTTGGCATCAAGTTGTGGTGTTGTATAAAGCTGTTCTTTATCCAGCCGGTCTAAACTCAATCTGGCGACTTTATCACTGGTCGTAAATGCATAATTCATCAAGGCATGATCAGCAAGTTTTGAGTACTGGCCTGGAATACGGCCGTTCTTGATAATATTGGTAGGGACCAGAGTTGGACAGACCACATTTACTTGAATCTTGAACTTTTTCAGCTCAGATGACAAAGTTTCAGAGAGGGCTAATACCCCTGCTTTACTGACGTTATATACACTCATCTCTGGAGCGGCTGTATAAGAGGCTGCTGAGGCCACATTGATAATAGCGCCATACCCCAGCTTTTTAAATTTTGGCACAAAAGCATGGCAGCCATGGATAACACCCCATAGATTTACCTGCATACACCATTTCCAGTCATCAAGTGATACTTCGTCAAACTTGCCACCCAGCCCAACGCCAGCATTATTGATTAAAAGTGTAACCGGGTGTCCTAAAAGCTGCTCAGCCTGTTCAGCAACACTGTTTACCTGTTCAGCATTTCCTACGTCGCACTGTAATGCAAATGCTTTCGCACCAGTTGCCTTAATCTGATCAACAGTATCCTGTGCGGCTGCCAGGTTAAGGTCTACACAGACTACTGCACCTCCACGTTTAGCCAGCTCATATGCAAAACTCCGTCCAATACCGCTACCGGCACCGGTAACTACCGCATAGGCATTCTGGCTTGATTTACTTCTATTACCTGATAATTTCATGCTGAATCCAATATTCGATATTCAAGATTTTTAAGCTGCAGCTGTACGCAGAGGTGGCACAAACTCTTTAATAAAGTATGGCGTTAACAGCCCTTTCTCCGGATCAAGCAAATATTTTTTGTAGAATTCCAGATACTCAGTAGTGTCATGGTCATTCGGGTGAAAATCACGGCGCAGATAATCGAATACATGATGCCAGTTACTACCGAAGACGCCATATTTCCGCCCGACCAGCAGTTTTAAACTATCTTTGACATCGTTGTAATAACGTCGGCTGATGAGATAACGTGGTGAACGCAGATAAGGGAGCATGATGCCACCTAATGACACCAGCCCCAGAATAGTAACCAATGCCAGTACAAAACCAGAAACTCTTAACCAGTAATTACCTGATAGAACCTGATAAACGTCATAAGCAATATCTTTATGTTCAGACTCCTCAAGCATATGCCACATCCATAGCGCCATAGTCTTATTATCTTCAGTACGAGTTAGCGGATTGTCCATCATAGCCATAATCGAAGAATCCGTATTAACCATCATATGCTGGGCTATAACCGCGGTGAAATGTTCAATAGCCGCCATAAGTGATAATTTCATTGGCTGAGGAAAGCGCAGAAAGATATGGTCAAAGACTTTGTCTGCCAAAAAACGGTACAGAGTGACAGGGAAACGGTTATCTTTTAAGATTTCATTCCATTCCTCATGAATTTTTGAATGGATGGCTTCCTGTCCAATTAGGCTGGTAACTCTCTGTTTTAAGACCGGATCAATTACGAGATCACGATGAAAACGAGCAGTTTCAATAACCAGGTCTTCACCATACGTCAGAAAAATCGAGAGCGCCTGCCAGTACGCACTGCCTAAAACAGTCTGAAAATAGAACTTGCTATCCAGCTCATCTTTATCAAATTTAAAATCAAAATGTCGAATAGGTATATTCAGACTCGCTACATTATGCTGCTTACATGCAGTTTCATTCCCGCTACGGGTGAGAAAGATTTTACGTACAACTTGCGTGAGCATTGCACACCTCTTATCCAATTTATTTTTCTACATGTGAAATTTGGCTAAATACATTTTTAGAACTTATGGAAATATCCGTTAGCAGGTTCATCTATGCTTCTTTAGCCAAGTGTCACGATTTTTATAGTTAGGGTGCGGTATAGGCAGTTTTTATACAATTGGCAAAGTGCTCGCATGCACTGAACCTTTTTGCCAATTAATTGCTTTCTTGTATTTGCATGCTCTCTACAGGATTGTCAGCTTGTGCCATTTGAGTTCAGAACGTCTATGCTAAAATCCGGGCCTGAGTCAGGGTGGTATCTTGGTAGGACTTTCAATTTAAAGCTTTCTTTCAGCCAGAGGTAAAATAGCAATTTCTTTATATCAGTCGTAATGAATTACATGTTTTGGTTTAAGTTTCCTTGTATTGAAATAAGTTCAAGTCTGGTCAAGAAAGAAATATCAAGTATTACCCTAAGTAAAGCAAAACCAGATATTTAGTTTTTAAATATCTAAAAGTATTTTAGACGGATGCGATCTATGGCAAATCATTTCGAGTTTCAGATTCGGGTATATATTGAAGATACAGATGCGGGCGGTATAGTTTATCACGCCAATCATATCCGCTATATGGAACGCACCCGTACGGAATGGCTACGCGCTGCTGGTGTTGATCATTACTGGCACCAAAAAGATTATAACTTTGTGGTGCATAAGATTAATGTCAAATACATGCGTCCAATTCTCATGGATGACCTGATCACTGTTACAGCACGTGTTATTTCGTGTAAAGCTGCATCATTTGTGTTGCAACAGAATATTTATCGTGGTGAAATCTTGCTGGCTTCGGGTGAAGTCGAACTGGCCTGCTTGAATGACAAAATGATGCCGCGCAAGCTGCCAGAGCAAATCCGCGATCTCATCCGTAAAGAACTGGAACAAGACTAGAAAAATCACTGGCAACTTCTCTATGGCAACACAACTTGAATCAACCCTGCATATCTCCGATTTAATTCTGCAAGCAAGTCCTGTGGTTCAGCTGGTTATGCTGATTCTACTACTCACTTCAATCTATAGCTGGTACCTGATTGCCAAGTTGTATATGAGTCATAAGAAAGCCCAAAAAGATGATGAACATTTCCAGAAAATGTTCTGGTCTGGTGCCGAGCTGAATACGCTATACAATAACGCCCAGCTCAACTCAAAACGCTCAGGCCTGGAAGATATTTTTTATCAGGGACTGGGCGAATTTTTTAAATTGAGTAAACGACATGCCTCAACGACACAGTCGATTGAGGGAACCGAACGTATTTTGCGTGTAGGTCTGAGCCGTGACCAAGGTAATCTTGAGCAGGGGCTGGGAGCATTGGCCAGCATTGGTTCAGTTGCCCCTTATATCGGTCTTTTCGGTACAGTATGGGGCATTATGAATGCCTTCATTGGTCTTGCTGCTGTTGACCAGGTAACACTCGCTACTGTCGCACCAGGTATTGCCGAAGCACTTATTGCAACTGCTATTGGCTTGTTTGCAGCTATTCCTGCTGTCTTGGCTTTTAACCACTTTACAGCTAAAGGTGAAGCACTTTACTCAGACCGTGCCCTGTTCGCCGAAGAAATGGTAGCCTTGCTACAACGTCAGTCTGTGGGTCCTGCACAGGAAGCTGAATAATGGCTATTCAACGTTCCGGACGCTTTGAGCGGATCAAAAAACCTTTAAAAAGTGATATGAATGTCGTGCCCTATATCGACGTCATGCTGGTATTGCTGGTGATCTTCATGGTAACTGCTCCAATGATTACCAGTGGCATTAATGTAGATTTACCACAAGCTAATGGTAATCCGATTGAATCTAAAGATGCACCTGCCATGGTTACCCTAGATAAAGATGGTCATTACTATCTAGAATACGAACAGCATAAGGCAGAGCCTCTAGAGCTATCTCAGCTGACCCAGATTTTAACTGAAGCACAGACTCAGGCTGAGGCAGACAACAAACAGCTCAATGTAGTGATCCGTGGACATAATACCCGCCCTTACGGTGATGTCATAGCCTTGATGTCCAGTCTTCAGGAAGCCGGTTTAACTCAAGTGGGTTTACTGACCGAACCATTAAAGTAATTTTATGAAAGATTTTAAAAAGCCTCCTTTTAAACAAAAAGCAGTAGCAATTGGATTTACGCTAGGCGTACATCTGGTGGCTGTGGTCGGCTTGCTTTATTTGGGTATGAGTACACCGCCTGAAGCTCCTAAACAAATTAAAACTGTACTTATTAAACCTGAGGATCTCCCCCCGCCTGAACCTGTTCCTCTAGAACAGACGGATACTGTAGAGACCGTACATGAAAACCAGGCAACCGAAATTACGCAAACTGCCGAGCCAAGTATAGAACCAGCTCCTGTTATTCCAGTTCCTGCTACAACCTCTGCTTCACTACAGGCAACTGAAGCTGCAAAACGTGCAGAAGAAAAGGCGAAAGCAGCAGAGGCAGAAAAATTAAAAGCTCAAGCAGACGCAAAAGTAAAAACAGATGCCGCGTCACGAGCTAAAGCTGAAGCATTGGCTAAACAAAAGACCGAAGCTCCTGAAAAAGCTAGAGCTGATGCACAAGCAAAAGCTGACGTTGCTGAAAAAGCCAAAGCTGATGCGCAGGCCAAAGCAAAAGCTGACGCTGCTGCAAAAGCAAAAGCGGATGCTGCTGAAAAAGCCAAAGCCGATGC
>NZ_DJJJ01000026.1:20332-78674 GCF_002434085.1 Acinetobacter sp. UBA6571
AGCAAAAGCTGACGCTGCTGCCAAAGCTGATGCGCAGGCCAAAGCCAAAGCGGATGCTGCTGAAAAAGCCAAAGCCGATGCCGATGCCAGAGACCGGGCTGAGGCTGAAGCGAAAGCATCAGCTGCAAAAAAAGCAGCTGAAGAAGCGGCTGATAAAAAAGCTGAAGCTAAAAAAATTGCTTCATCTGCCAAACGTGATTTTGAAAATAAAATTAAACGTGCTTGGGATATACCTAATGGCTCTTCTGGTAACAAGGCAACAGCACGTGTAACTTTAAGTGATAGTGGAGCTGTTCTCTCAGTGGTAGTGAATTCAAGTGACCCAGATATGAAAGCCAGTGTAGAAGCTGCGGTAAGGGCAGCCGCTCCTTATCCAATGCCATCTGATGCCGATGCACGACGTGAAGCACGTACCTTTACCTCTACATTTACTGCTAAATAAAAAAACCACCCTCTTTTGAGGGTGTTTAAATAAATTGACCGAGTTTTATTTTTTATCGATAGGATTGGGTTATTTTGATTTTAATATCAATATATTAATTTTACTCTTTATAATTTTCTGAAACCTATAACTTGGGGTATCTATTTCTTTAGTTATAAGATGGTTCTGACTTCTCACGAGATAGTCATATTTACATGCTTTAAATAGATTTAAATTATGTCATCATGTTACAAATTAGCATTCCCATACCCCAGAATCATGGAATTGAGCGCCCTGCGATTATGAATATGACGCGTAAAACTCTTTTAGCCTTTGCCTTAACAGCTGTTTTTAGTCCGGCCATCACCACTACAGCTTTTGCCCAGTTACACCTTGAAATTGCAAAGGCTCCTGAAGAAGCTCCTAAAATAGCAATAGTACCCTTTGCAAATGATCAGTCTATTTATCCAATAGTTGAAAGTGACTTGAATCGTTCAGGGCGCTTTACTAGTTCATCAAAAAATCTTCCGGCTAGCGCTGCACTCAATAATATTAATGCGCAAAGCTGGCAAGCGACTAAAATCCCTTATGTAGTGACAGGTAGTATCAAGTCTGTCGCAGGTGATTCGTATGAAGTGCATTACCAGCTTTATGATGTCGAGAAGCAGACCTATCTGTTAAATGAACTTTTAACTGTACCCGCTTCACGTATACGTCAGGCTGGCCATATGATCAGTGATGCAATCTATCAGGCACTGACAGGTATTCCTGGTGATCTTAGTGGCCGTATTGCTTATGTACTGCGCAATCCGGCAACCCCAGAACAGCGTTATACCTTACAGATCGCTGACACTGATGGTGAACAGCCGCGTACTGTCCTTTCTTCACGTGACCCGATTCTGTCTCCAGCCTGGACACCAGATGCAAAAAAACTGGCTTATGTCTCGTTTGAAACCAAGCGCCCTGCGATTTATGTGCAAGATCTGGCTACTGGGCAACGTGAAGTACTGGCCAGTTTCCGTGGTCTTAATGGTGCACCAAGTTTCTCTCCAGACGGACAGTCTATGCTCTTCACAGCGTCTATGCATGGAAACCCTGAAGTTTACCAGATGGATTTGAATACCCGTCAGCTTAAACGTATGACTAATGATTCTGCCATCGATACAGAAGCCCGATATGCACCAGACGGTAAATCTTTTATTTTTACTTCAGATCGTGGCGGTTCAGCACAGATTTACCGTTATAGCTTTGCAGATGGCTCAGTCAAGCGGTTGACTTTTAAAGGTGCATTTAATGCGCGCGGTACCTTAAGTGCAGATGGTAAAAAAGTCGCACTGGTACACCGCCCAGCCGGAAGTAACTATAAAGTTGCCATTCAGGATATTGCTACTGGCATTACCAACATTCTTACCCCAACCAGTCTGGATGAATCTCCAAGTTTTTCTCCAAATGGCCAGATGGTCGTTTATGCTACCCGTGAAGGTAACCGGGGATTACTGGCAATTATGTCAACTGATGGGCGCTTCCGGATGAATCTGCCAAGTGAACAAGGCGAAGTTCGTGAGCCTGCTTGGGCACCCAAATAATTTAACTGGCTATAACAATTTTTTCATGGAGATTAAGATGAACGCAGTAAAATATTTAACTCTTCCCTTACTGGCTGCCAGCCTAGTTATTACTGGTTGTGCCAACCGTAAACCTACTTCAGATGTTACGACCACTACCACTCCAACTACAGCGGGTACGAGTGTTAACACAACCGGTCTAAGTGAAGATGCGGCATTAAATGCACAGAATATGGCTGGTGCTTCAGCTAAAGGTGTTACCGCAGCGAATCGTGCTTATTTAGCAAAACGTGTTGTATACTTTGACTATGATAGCAGTGATCTGAGCAATGAGGATTATCAGACCCTACAGGCTCATGCCCAGTTCCTGATGGCAAATGCCAATTCAAAAGTTGCTCTAACTGGCCATACCGATGAACGTGGTACACGTGAGTACAATATGGCATTGGGTGAACGTCGTGCCAAAGCAGTACAAAGCTATTTAGTGACAAATGGTGTAAACCCCAATCAGCTTGAAGCTGTGAGCTATGGTAAAGAGATGCCAATTAATCCTGGCCATGATGAAGCAGCTTGGAAAGAAAACCGTCGTGTAGAAATCAACTACGAAGCTGTACCGCCATTACTTAAATAATTAAACGCTCAAATTTCCAAGAGCAAAGCGCACAACATCTGTTGGGCGCTTTTTTAATTCTCCGACTTTTTATCTTCTTCATTTTTTTGCATGGCTTCAATCATGTCATGCTTATTAAATTCTTTGTATTCAGGTTTCGCTTCATAACTTTCCCAAACTTCTTTCACTTTTTCAGTTGAGATATTATCCAGCTTAATTGGCTCATTTGGAGTTGGAGTCGCATCAAAATGTTTGGTCGTCATAGATTTACTTCCTTTTTTATGAACATAATTCAACATAGCATGTTCGTGTAGAGTTGCAAGCGCAAAAACAACACATCTCATCACGCAATAAAATTGTTAATTACATTGGTTCTCCTCTAAAATAGCCCAGTTCTTTTTATACATCTATTTTCTCTTTGCTGGAGCTTTTTGGTATGACCAATTACACCTTGTCCCAATATTTACAACAACAAACTGGGAATTTAACGCCTGAGCTGGCTCAAGTTATCAGCACTATTGCCGATACCTGTAAAGTAATAGATCAGACTTTACAAAAGGGTGCACTTGCAGGTGTTTTGGGCAGCGCAGAGCATGAAAATGTACAAGGTGAAACCCAGAAAAAACTTGATGTTATTTCTAATGACTATTTGATTGATGCATTAAAAGTACATCCCCAAGTAGGCGGGCTGGCTTCAGAAGAGCTTGATGAATTTACGCCTGCTCAGGAAAATGGTCAATATCTGGTATTATTTGACCCGTTAGATGGTTCAAGCAATATTGATATCAATATGTGTGTAGGAACTATTTTTTCAATTTTACCTGCAAAAAACCATATAACTCAGGCTGCCGACTTCATGCAGGCAGGGACTCAGCAGGTTGCTGCCGGTTATGTTCTATATGGCCCTTCCACAATGCTGGTACTGACTGTAGGTGCAGGCGTTGTATTCTTCACCTTTAATCCAGACAGCCAGGAATTTGTTTTAACCGCAGAGAATATTCAGGTCGCAGCCGATACCCAGGAATTTGCTATCAATGCCTCAAATCAGCGCCACTGGGAAGAACCGGTTAAGCGTTATATTGATGAACTGCTGGCTGGAAAAACTTCTACACGCGCTAAAGACTTTAATATGCGCTGGGTTGCCTGTATGGTTGGCGATATTCATCGTATTCTCTGCCGTAGCGGGATTTTCCTTTATCCATATGATTTAAAAGATCCTGAAAAAGCGGGCCGTTTACGTCTGATGTATGAAGCAAATCCAATGAGTATGCTTATTGAGCAGGCTGGTGGTGCTTCAACTACAGGTCGCGTACGCATTTTAGAAATTGAGCCGACCGATCTGCATCAGCGCGTGCCAGTGATTATTGGTTCCAAAAATGAAGTTGAGCTGGTTACAGGCTATCACCAATAATTTATTTATACAGAGATGGGTTTAACTACTCATCTCTGTGGACTCTTTACTTATGTCAATTATTTTTCTTGAATCTAAAGACAACCCTAAAATCAAACATTTACGGGGACTCATTGAACAGAACAGTTACCGTAAAAAACAGCGGCAAACTATTCTTGAAGGAACCCATCTCTGTCTGAGCTGGCTCCAGGAAAATAAAAAAATCCATTCACTGTTCAGTACTGAACAGGCATTAAATCATCCAGACTTTAAACAGATCCTTGAGTATTATCAGGGTCATGTATTTGTCTTAAGTGAAGCACTTTATCGTGATTTAAGTACCTTGGGTACAAGTTTGGCTTGTCTCGCAATTATTGATCTGCCGACAAATACCCAACCCCTGCAATATCATCTTGATACACTTATTTTAGAGAATGTACAGGACCCAGGAAATGTAGGCACATTATTGCGTTCTGCTGCCGCCGCTAATATTCAGCAGGTTGTATGTACCCAAGGCTCAGCTTCACTCTGGTCACCACGAGTACTGCGTGCTGGTATGGGAGCTCATTTTTCTTTAAATATTTATGAAAATGTCCAGCTTGAAGACATACTGGAGAAGTTTGAAATTCCTGTATTCGTAACCAGTTCACATCAGTCTGAAAGTATCTATCAGCAGGACCTCACACAACCTTGTGCATGGATTTTAGGAAATGAGGGACAGGGTGCGTCAGCATATGCGTTACAGCATGCAAAAGCTGTCGTGATTCCCCAACCAGGTGGTCAAGAATCATTGAACGTTGCAGTTGCAGGCTCTATCTGTTTTTTTGAAATGGTTCGCCAGCGGCTCTAAAAGGTTAAATTATTTTAATAAAGGGCTAATTGTGGTTAAAAATCCTTTAAACTCTTAAAAAATAATTATCTACTATGTCAACCCAAACATTATTTTTGACGTTATTTAAGTGATGACCAACAAAATAATAAGTGGGTGTCCAATGACGGGATTTTCCATCTCTATGGATTTAGTACCGAAACAGCCTGATGCAGAACATCTCAGCAGTACGCATGCCAGTACGGCTGAGCAGCGTCTGAAGTTTTTTATGCAGGATGTGACGGGTCGTGCTCTGGTCATGATGGAAAGTGCAACACAGGGGCAACAAGGCATAGCTATGGATCTGGTACAGGAAGCATTTATTTCCCTACATAAATCCTATCGTGATAAAAGTACTGAAGAATGGTACCCCCTGTTCTATACAATTTTAAATAACAAATTACAGGACTGGCGTCGTAAGGAAGCACGCCGTGCCCAACCTTTTTCATTTTTTAGAAAAGTCAGTCTGGATTCAGATGAAGAAGAAATGATGGATATCGTGGATGAATCGAGTCCAAACCCTTCTGATTTTCTGGATCAAGCGGTTACTGCAGAAGAAATACAGGCCGCTGTTTCAAAACTTCCAGTTCGACAGCAACAGGCTTTTATGTTGCGGGCATGGGAGGGTTTTGATACCCAAACTACTGCGGAAATTATGGATTGTACCGAGGGCAGTGTAAAAACTCATTACCATCGGGCAATTCAGGGATTAAGAACAGCTTTAGCGCATTTAAATCCACATATGGGAGGATCATCAGATGAATAAAGATGATTTCACAAAAAAAGTGACTTCCAAGCTTGATACACTGGCTACTCATCATAAGGCTAAACCTGTAGTGATGAATCATGTACTCGAAACCATACAGGATCGTCCATCACCACATTACAGCATGTGGCGGATGACAGGTTTTGCTCTTGCTGCAGCCATTACTGGTTTTGTCATATTACCCAACTCTATGGAAATGACAGAGCAGCCACAAAATCAGGTTGCTGTTACTCCAAAACTTTCACCCCAAATGGTGGAAGATTTGGAAATGTTACTGGTTTTAGGTGAGGATAGGGTCGGTCATGGCAGCTAAGAAACTGGCTTTAGCTTTATGTACCTTAAGCTTTTTACAAACCAGCTTTGCAGGGTTCGAACGTTTCTGGATTTTTTCTAAAGATGCCGGGGCCCAGATTAATGAAACTTGGGACACCTTGTCCGATGAAGAACAGCGCGCCCTGATTAAACGTTATCAGACTTTAAAAGAATTACCTGAAGAACAAAGTGCCGCTCTACAGCAACGCATGGACTGGTTTACCCAGCTGCCAGAGCAGGAAAAACAGAAAATGCGTGAAACTTGGCAACAGATGAGCAGTCACGAACGGCATGATCTGAGACAAAGAATGCAAAAAGCAGCTACCTCAGAGCAACGTGCATCAATCCGCCAAGAATATATGAATAAATACATGCCTGCTGCACTTAAGGCAAACTAGATAAAAATCAATCAATTCAATAAAAAAGCCTCTTACGAGGCTTTTTTTAAACGTTACGGCGAAACCGATACATGCTTAAAGCTAATAGGCTTAATATTCCCCATATTCCAAAGCTTCCTCCTCCACCGGCAGTATTAGTATTCTTAGCTGTATTTTCTAGCAAGATAGTTGCCGTACTAGATTCCTCACCTTCAGCATCAAAAATATTATATTCAAACCGATAGTTAAACTGGCTGAAATTATTTTTGGCCTGGATATGGATCTGTCCACCATAGCAGGTCTCTCGAATATAATTACCCGGACATGGACCGGTACGGTCTGCACTGACCGTTACACCTGGAGGAATAACGCTAAAACGTATAGGTAATTCCTGTCCGTCTGCATCGTGAAAGAAGGCTGATTTATTTGTATTGAGCTTTAATTGTGATGTAGGACCATCACCATCATCACTGTCATTTTCTAGCGGATTAATACTGACTTTTAAGTCTGAGCCATACTGTAATGTATATTTATCATCTTTTGCAATTGGAGCAATATTAATAAAATCTGCTTTAACAAGTCCTGTTGAAGACTCACCCGTTTTTGCCTTGATGGTGTAAGCACAATAAGCGCTACCGGTATTAGCAGATAACTGGTCATCTGTCCGATAAATCATAATACGCTTTAACTCAGGCATCCATTCACAAAACAGATGTTCATCTTGCTGTCCATTAAACTTAAAATCTGCACCACTACCAGAAACTGAACCTACACCGTATTTATGCGTTTCGATACTATACTGATCTGTACTGAGTTCTTTTGGACGCAATTCAAGCTTGCCATTTTCGTTGAGAAATTCTTCTTCACTTGGTAAAGCCAGCGTAAAAGGATCAATGTAAATGGTACGATACTTCTGTTTCAACTTGATATTGGCAATTAGACGTTCTAATTCGCTCAACTCTTTTTGATAAATAGCCTGCTCTTCAGTATCTTCTATTTCTTTTATGCCCTCTTTCAAGTTGTCAGCTTCTTTTTGATAGGTATCTAGAACTTGTACAATAGACAGATTCTTTAAATCTGTAATATCAGCTGCTGTTAGGCGCATGCGCTCTACAGAACCGATTTCACAGGTATTTTTCATTTCAGGATTTAAAGTTAAAGTACCATTTGTAATCCGGGCCAGTCCGCGCTGATCAAGTGTACTGCAATCCTGTGTTGCGCCTGTGTTCACCAGATCTGAAGCATTCTGATTGTCCTTAGGATAATAGAGCGGTAGATAGAGATTGTATTTTGAGGGTTGCTGATAATCAGATAGAACGCTTTGACGTGAGATATTGCTCAGGTCTACCGTTGTCTGTATTTTTAATAGTTCTTCAGGCAATACACATTGACCTTCCACATTGCCAAGTTGTAGTGCATTGTATGCCAGAGTTAGCCCCAATGTCTTATTCTGGCTATTACTGTCTTTACGGACAAAGTCACAGGATTTGCCTGTATTGAAAGCTAAAACATTAAAGGCTAAAGCCTTGGTACTGTTTTCATCAAAATAAAATGTACTATTGGCCTGATTTTCTACAATGGTATTACTGATTAAAGCGAGAGATGAGGCGGAGTATAATGGACGGCCTAGCTCAGATACCGCACGAATAATATGGCCATCTACCAGATTTGCTTTATTCCGGGCAATAGTATTGGCACTTAAGGAAACACGTGTTAAGCCGCATAACTCAATCGTACTGCGGTCATTTATCGTACCATTTTGAACCAAGCTACTACGCTCTACACTGATAGCAGGCTGGGTACCCAACAGATTTGCTGAACAGTCCATGGCAAAAGCACTTCCAATTTTTGCCTGATTTCTTTGAATTAGGGTGTTTACTAAAGTCATCTGTTTTTCTAGGTTTTGTGCAATGATATAAACAGCACCACCTGCTTTATCCGACTTAGAATCTTTAATAGCCGTATTTGTCATATTTAGTGGGCCAGCTATGAGTAATGCTCCTCCTTCAGCAGAGGAATAACCATTTTTCAGTTCAATATTTTCAAGAAAGATACTGGCTTGGGTTTCTGAAGTATTGAAAATTCGGGAGGTATGATTTCCGTTGATAACTGTGCTTATAGGCCCACGTGCCGGATACTGGTGTGTTAAAGGATCTTTTGTCTTGTAATCGAACGGTGTTTCTCCATAAATCTTGACCGCACTTTCTGGCCGTAACTCTCTCTTAAGTATATATTCTCCGGCTTGCAATTGAATTCTGTCTAGCTGACCAGTTCCAGTATTTCCTGCTGTACACCCACCATATGCAATATTTTTACGGGCTGCAACCAGAGCTTCACGTAGCGAACACTTATTCAGGTTTTCGCCATCTTCATCTTCAAACGTATTGACATAAATAGTCTTGTCTTCTGCAGCCATCAAAGTCATGGCCGTCAGTATCATCAGGCTCAATAGCCCCTTTTTATAAATTTTCATTATTTGGCCCTAATTATTTTGTATACCGACGTAGCCCGACTAATGCTAAAAGCGTAAATAAACTGAACATTCCGAGTGCCCCACCGGAAGTTTTAATTTTGTCACTTTCCATGTGGTTTTCAGGTTCTTGTCTGACCTGTACATTAATTTCCATATAAGGAATATTCTGGTTAAAGCGCGTAGAAGTAGTTACCAGACGGATCTTAAAAATATCAGTTCCATGCCAGCCACCATTCGGGGTATAGACCAGATTACCTTCCTCATCAATCTTTAATGTCCCCTTAGATTGAGTCACTGTTTGTACAACTTGTATACAGCCAGCCTGCCATGCTTCTCCGGATGGATGAGGGCCTAAGATTGCGTTACATTGTTCTTTAGGAATCAGGTCGCTATCTCCAAGTAAATCGGCAACCGACATTTTGGCCTGACTACCAGTCCGTATATCTTCACCCACCAGACTTACTGTCGTTGGGACAATAATTTCAATTGCTCCACGATCGCAAAATATATTATTTGAATCTCGCGCCTGTTTGCGCTGGTCAGCAGCTTCACAGCCCACTATTTTGATATCAGGATTAAATGAATTTTTACCTTTATTGACTATAGGTGAATCCGCCAGACTGTTATAACTTAGCAGGATACGGGGACGAAAATATCCCAAAAATGTATCTTTAGGCTGACTATAGGGACATAACAGGCTATTAGGGTCCTGCGACATACTCTTGCATGCGCCCTGTAAGGTCTCTCCCGCAATCAGCTGTGTACCGGACCAGTATTCATTAGGATAATGGGTAGCACCTAATCCACATTCCTGACTGACCAGATTATTCTGTAGAATGCTTTGGTCATTTTCGGCAAAAGCACAGTTAGTCTGCTGACCACCAGGATAAGGATTTCCTAAAATGATACTGTTGCCCAAGTATCCTTTACCTAAAGGTGCATCGAATAAAATACCAGCCTGATTACCGACAATGGTCAGATTGTTTAACCCGATCCCGTCACGCAAGTTAATAATATGGCCCTGATTTTTTAAAAAAGTACTACTATTTACCCAAGCCCTAGCTTGAGGAAAATCAGTAATCTTATTTTCTTCTAGACGGCTGGCCGAATAAATATTGCTGGAACCTGTTTGAGTTGTATTATTTTCACGAAATACTGAATTTGAAATCCGGAACTCAGGAGCATGGGTATATAAAATAGCACCTGCCAGAGCTTTATTATTTTCAATAAGGCTTGATTTTATTTCAACTATACTGGCAGCAGTTTCAGCCTCTGGCTGGCCCATATTATATATTGCTCCGCCTTGGGCTGCTGATCCATTATATAAACGGGTGTATTCCAAAGTCAGATATTCATTATTATAAATTAGCCCTCCCTGTTCGGCACATTGACTGGCCCCACATCCCTGCAAAGTAATTTCTCTTAGACTGACTGTCGCTAAAGTTTTTTTACTGTCATCAATGCGGAAAATATTATCAGTACCCAGCATCTGAATTGTGGCGTTATTTAAACCGGGTACATCCTTATCATTAACATCGGTGGTATAACTGGTTCTGATCGACAGGTCAGCCTTGATGTTAATATGATTGCTGAGTTTATAGACTGCTTTTTTTTCAAGCAAAATCGTAGAAGTAGATGATTTCCCACCACATCCATTATAGCCAGCTTCAGGTAAACCCAGATTGATATATTCAATTGCTTCCCGAAGCGAGCATTGTTTATCATTTGCAGAGGATATATCTTCAGTTGTTGTTACCACAATGTCAGCACTATAGGCTTGCCCCGCAATGCATAACATAGCTATGCCTATGCTCTGTTTGAGCATATCCATCTCCTTATACTTTATTTCTATTTTTTATTCTTAAGCTGCAGTTCCGTGCAACATCGAATTATTTTTCTGTACTGTGTCACAGCTTGAGTAATTACTCAAGATTTTTCCGTTTACCGGCCATACTCATCAATTAAGGCAAATATCTGGCGCAAAGTCATATTTGAAAGCCGTGTTCGCTCTCCCTTGAGCAAGGTTTCCAATTGTTCTAAAGTTTGTAAAAGACGTGCTGCCTGATGTGGCCCATGTAATAAAAGATAATCAATAATCTGTTGGTCTAGCTGTACGCCCCTGCGTGCTAGTACTGAATGAACTAGTGCTTGACGATCTGCATAGAGACTACCGTTGGGCACTTTTACACTGACCGCCTGAGTCAGCCGTGACTGTAAATCAGGTAGTTCAAGTTTCAATTCCATTGGTGCAAACCGTGAGGAAAAAATCAGCTGCCCTCCCTCTTCATTATTATAATTAATAAGATGAAAAACGGCACGCTGCCAATGTGGAACACCACTTATAGCTTCGATATCATCCAGTGCAACCAGATCATATTTTTCCAGTGATGTAATTGCTTCAATAGGCGCATCCAAGAGTTCAAGGAGTGAAACTTTAATGGCAGATTTACCTACCTCCATATAGGAATCGCAAATCGCAGATAGAAGATGGCTTTTACCTGAGCCTGCTGCACCATAAATATAAAACCGGTTCATAAGACCAGCATGCAACTGCCGGACTGCATCTACTACAGGCCCCCAGCTTGGCCCGGAAAAATCACTGATTCGAGCATCAAGTTGAAGTTCTATATCCAGTTGCAGCTGACGCATATATTTGGCCATATCCTATCGTTATTTAGTATCAATATGAACTGTCTTTTCAGTATCTTGCGACTTTTCAAGCTCAATATCAAGATTTACCTGTTCGGCATCTATAATGAGACTGTCCGTACCTTTATCTCCCATCAGATTAGGTGGACCATAGAATGTACTGTGTTCATAGCATTCACGTAAATGTCTAAGCAGTACTACAATCACTGCAGCCATTGGCAAAGCAATGAGCATACCGAAGAAACCAGCTAGCTGTGCACCGGCCAACACAGCAAATACAACAGCAACAGGTGATAAACCTATCTTATCACCGAGCAGAAAAGGCTGCAGGATATAGCCTTCTACCGCCTGACCCACCATAAAGACGACACCAACCAGAATTAGCTGGGTCCAGTCCAAACCGAACTGGAACAATGTCGCAATGACTGCGGCAATAATCCCTACAGCAAAACCCAGATAAGGAATAATACTGGCAAGCCCGGCAACCATCCCAATGATCAGCCCGACTTCAAGACCAATCAGCTGTAAACCTACTGCATAAACAATTCCCAGCAGGATCATGACCAAGAATTGCCCTTTAACGAAGGCACCTAATACATTATGGCATTCATGAACTACCTGAATAGTATTTTTTTCATAAGGCCGTGGAATCAGGCGACGCATACTGTTCAGCATCCGGTCCCAGTCCAGCAGAAAGTAAAAAGCAATGATTGGTATCAGAACAATTGTACCGCCAATCTGGATGAAATTTAATCCGGATTGCGCCAGACGTAGCAACATGGTCTGAATGCTATCTGCACTATAATTGGTCTGAATATAATCCATGACTACAGTAGAAATCTGTTCAGTATCAATTTCCATCTGCTCGACATTAAATGTGTTAGAAACCCAAGGCAAAAAGGTCGCGTTTAACCAATGTATACCTGCTGGAATACTGTCACGCGCATAAACCAGTTGCTGCCAGACCAAAGGCACCACATACCAGATTGCCAGTACCAGGAGAATACCAATTCCAATAAAGACAATACTGATCGAGAGCCAGCGCGGTAAATGATATTTGTGGAGCCATGCCACTAGCGGACTAAATAGATAAGCAATCAGAAAGGCCATTAAAAATGGTATGACTACCGGTTTTAGCAGGTAAAGCACCCAAAGTAATAATGCAATCGCCGCAAGAATAAAAATACGACGTAAGGTACGGTCGACCATGGAAACACGCCTTTTATAAGTATCTAATCATTATGAAGAAAGAAATATTTTAGTAAAATAGCATTTTAGAGCATAAATAACATAAGAGTTTCGTATATTCAGGTTATAATCCCCCGCGCGAACGCGGAGACTTCATTATGAGCAACTCAACTTCTACCCCAAATACTGGTTTAAGCTACAAAGATGCAGGTGTCGACATTGAAGCGGGAGACGCATTAGTCGATCGAATCAAATCTGTCGCCAAGCGCACCTCACGTCCTGAAGTGATGGGCGGACTTGGTGGTTTTGGTGCACTTTGTAAAATTCCTAAAGGTTATGAAGAACCTGTTCTCGTATCTGGCACGGATGGTGTGGGTACCAAATTACGTTTAGCACTGAATTTAAACCGTCATGACACGATTGGTCAGGACCTGGTGGCAATGTGCGTAAATGACCTTCTTGTATGTGGTGCAGAGCCATTGTTCTTCCTTGACTATTATGCAACAGGCCACTTAAACGTAGAGGTTGCTGCAAATGTTGTTACAGGAATTGGTGCAGGTTGCGAACTTGCTGGCTGTGCGTTAGTAGGTGGTGAAACTGCTGAAATGCCAGGCATGTATGAAGGTGAAGATTATGATTTGGCAGGTTTCTGCGTAGGTGTAGTTGAGCAAAGCAAAATTATTGATGGTTCTAAAGTTAAAGCCGATGATGTACTGATTGGAATTGCATCTTCAGGTGCGCACTCTAATGGCTACTCTCTGCTTCGTAAAATTTTAGATGTAAAAAATGTTGACTTAACTCAAATCGTTGATGGTCGCCCACTTGCAGATACTGCAATGGAACCTACCCGCATTTACGTCAAGCCAATCCTTGAATTACTCAAACAGGTTGATGTGCACGCAATGGCACACATCACAGGTGGCGGTTTACCGGGTAACTTACCACGCGTACTTCCAAATGGTGCTCAAGCAGTCATTAATGAATCTTCTTGGGAATGGCCAGAATTGTTTAAGCTTCTTCAAAAGGAAGGTGGTGTTGAACAATTTGAAATGTACCGCACATTTAACTGTGGCGTAGGTATGGTATTGGCTGTTGATGCGGCAGATGCTGAGAGAACGGTTAACACGCTAAATAACCTCGGCGAAAAAGCATGGATAATGGGTCACATTGTTGACAATGCTGAATCTGTTGAAGGTGCAGATGAAAAAATTCGTGTGATCTTCGCGTAATTTCATATGATTAAAATTGCTGTACTCGTTTCGGGCAGTGGATCTAACTTGCAGGCCCTGATCGATGCCAAACTATCAGGCCAAATTGTTGGTGTACTGTCCAACCGGCCTGATGCTTATGCTCTAGAACGTGCTAAACAGGCAGGAATTAAGACTGCTCTTGTTGAACATAAACAGTATCCAAGCCGGGAAGCATTTGATGATGTTATGCATCAGCAGCTGCTTGACTGGGGAGTTAATCTGGTCGTGCTAGCAGGCTTCATGCGGATTTTAAGTGAAAAATTTGTCAAAGCCTGGGAAGGGAAAATGCTGAATATTCACCCTTCCCTGTTGCCTTATTATAAAGGTATGCATACTCATCAGCGTGTAATTAATACAGGTGATGTATATCATGGCTGTACAGTTCATTATGTGACAGCTGAATTAGATGCTGGTCAGGCACTAGCGCAGGGAATACTTTCGGTTAAAAGAACTGATACAGTTGAGACTTTGGCAAACCGTGTACATGAGTTAGAACACCTGGTTTACCCTCAGGTGGTTGAATGGATCTGTATTGGCGCCGTTCAGCATCTAGAAGATGGCTCTGTACTTTATAGAAATTCTCTGTTGACTAAACCCATGCAGTTTTGCAAGTTATAATACAATTTATGCCAATAAAAAAGCGCCCACATATAGGCGCTTTTTTATTGGCTCATCATTTATGCATGGATCAGCTGTTTTACCAGTCGGCCCACCTCAACAGGATGTTCTAACGGGAACATATGGCCGCCCTCGGCTATGCTAAAAGAAACACCGATTTTTTTCTTGGCTACGTGTGGAAAACGCCGCTTAAGAAAAACACTTTTATCTCCGACCACAAGATGTACTGGTATTTTCGGTTTTGCCATCGGTAACCACCAGAGCGAAGGATTCTTCCTAAAGATTTCTACTTCATCATTTTTAGGGATAGTCAGAGTTACGCCACCCCTTACCGGATCTTCAGTTAATGCATATTTCAGATAGGCCTGAAAACAGTCTGCATCAAAATCTTTATAGAAACCTTTAGTGCGAAGTAACTCGCCTGCCTGCTCGCGCGACTCCCAATGATCACGTCGCCGCACCGATAACCCTGCTGGAGTCATCTGATCTACCAGTTGGGGTTTAAAGCATTTAGCCATATGGAAAACAAAAGATGCTTTTCCCATAATCAACGGCGGATCTAGCATAATGACCTGTGAAAATAACTCGGGACGTTGATAAGAAGCCATCATCGTGAGAACTGAACCTAGCGAATGTCCAAGCCCGATAACTTTGCGACCATGAGCCTGCCGAACGATGCTGTCGATGATCTGCTCTACCAGATGAGGCCAGTGATTGGTAATTGGATAACGTTTATCTGGGCCAATCAAAGGCACATAAATAATGTCGTATTCATCACGCAACTGTTCAAACAACTTTTCATAAACTTTTGAAGGCACACCATTGGCATGTGCAAAGTGTATTAATGGCTTCGTCATATATCCCTTTATGTTCATTATTGCAGCTTGGTATCCTGCTGAATTTTAAGTTGCTGGGTAACTGATTCACTAAAGCCCTGGCCTATTTCAGAACCTACCCGGCCAAGTACCGATTCAAATGGGCTACGCTGAACTGTATAATCCAGAACATTATCCAGTTTAAGCTCACGTTTAAGACTGTTTATGCTTCCGGTACGATCTGCAACGCCCAGTTTAACCGCCTGCTCACCGCTCCAGAATAATCCTGAAAAAATTGCAGGGTCATTACTCTTCAGGCGCTTGCCACGGCCTTCTTTTACAGCAGCAATAAAGTGACTATGCACATTGTCTAAGACCGTCTGTACATGCTCCCTCTGTGCAGGATTGACTGGTTTAGTCATGCTCAGAATATCTTTATTGTCGCCTGAAGTTAATGTCCGGTCTTCAACACCCAGTTTCTGCGCAAGGCCCATCACCCCATAGTTTGGCATAATCACACCAATTGAGCCGACCAAACTGGATGGATTAACCCAGATTTCATCAGCAGCCGAAGCAATATAATAAGCGCCTGAGGCTCCCATATCACCAATTAGTGCATATACTTTCTTCTCAGGATACTGCTGTTTGTAATAGCGAATTTCCTGCCAGATCTCATCTGACTGGACAGGTGACCCCCCAGGTGAATTGATATTGAGCACAATTGCGTGACTGTTTTTTGCTTCAAATGCACGTTTCAAAGCTTTATTGGTATCTTCACTATTTACGGAACGGTCACTAGAGTCAATCGTACCAATAATATCGATCACAGCCAGATGAGCATTTGAACTTGAGCCTGCCCCACTGGTAGTTGCCGTAGTACAGCCCCTACCCATCATGAGCAAAAGCAATAGAATATAGGCAAAAGTCAAACACTTAAAAAATATTCCCCAGCGACGGCTACGGCGCTGTTCTTCAACAGAAGCCAGTACAGCTTTTTCTAGTATCTGCCACTCTTTACCGCTTCTGCTGTCTGAACTTGGAACTTCATTATTAGGTTTTGGCGGCCAATCCGACATATATATTTATCCGAAAAGTAAAATATCTTCATTATATACACTGGAAAATGAAAAACTGTCTAAATAAAGCTTTTTAACTTATAATATTTTTTCTTTTACGTTTGTTAAGCAGAATCCTACATTTAAATAATGACTAGCTCAAATTCCCAGCCTTTATCTTATCGTCTTTTGAAAATCATTAGTCGCCAGCCTATACGAGTATCACGCTTTATTGCTCGTATACTTGCAGGTCTGGTGAATACTTTAAAACTGTCGAATACCTCAAAAACAATAAATCTGAATCTGGAGATTGCTTTTCCATATCTGCTGACCGAAAAGCGTAATCAGATTATTCGTCAGGCTATACGCAATGAAATACAGTCATACTTTGAATTTTTTAGTATTTGGGGCTCAAGTACAGAGAAGAATATTTCAAGAATTCATAAAATTGTAGGCGAGCATTATTTTCATCAGGCGGTGGCAGCCAAAAAAGGATTAGTCCTGATCGTTCCGCACTTTGGCACATGGGAGATTATGAACTCTTGGTGTTCGCAATATACATCAATGACCATTCTCTATAAACCGGTCAAAGACCCGTATGCAGATCAGTTCGTCCGCGAAGCGCGCAGCCGTGAGCAGGCCAATCTGGTTCCTACAGATGAAACTGGTGTTCGCCAGATTTTTAAGGCGCTTAAACAGGGAGGCACAACTGTTATCTTGCCTGACCATACACCAAATGTGGGTGGTGATCTGGTGGAATACTTTGGTGTACCCTTAGCCTCAAGCAGCCTGAGCGCCAAGCTGATTCAAAAAACTAAGTCCAGTACTTTGCTTCTTTACGCCATCCGTAATGAACAGGATGGCTTTAATATGTTTATTGAACCAATTGATGAGAAAATTTATGAAGGCAGCGCTGTAGAAGGTACCCAAGTTATTCATCATGTGATCGAAGATTTGATTACACGCTATCCCGAACATTACCACTGGAGCTATAAACGTTTTAAGGCTCACCCAGAATTACGCTCCATTTATACGCTTGATAAAGCTGAAGCACTACAAAAAGTGGATCAGCTGCGGCAGCACAACAAAAATCTTACTTAATCTTTAACCATTTCCACTGCTCTCTATAGAGCGTGTAATTTATTTGTTCATCAGCTTCTTGATAAAATTCAATATTACCGGTTTGGGCAGTTAAAAGAAGTGGAATATCAAGTGCCTTTAGACGTACCTTAACTTCTTTGGTCGGGTGACCATAACGGTTATTCTGTCCTGCTGAGGCAATTGCCAGCTTAGGATGCAAATATTTTAGAAAACTGTAAGCAGAACTGTGCTTACTGCCATGGTGACCCAATACTAGTACGTCGACTTGAAGTTCGGGATACTTTTTCATGAGTTCATATTCAGTTGGCCAGCCAGCATCTCCCATAATCAAGAAATTCCGGTAAGGCTGGGCCTGGTTTAATTGCACATATAACACACATGAATATTCATTCGGATTGGCTTCTACCATTGATGGGTAAGTATTTAAGCCAGGTGATAGTACCTGGACCTTAAAATTCTGATAAGACCAGCTTTGTCCTTCCCGGCATGGTGATGACTGTTTTATATTCCATGTTTCAGGTAACTGGGTATTGGCTATTACTTCATCGATTTTAATTTTTTGGCTTAATGGTAAGAGTGCCCCGCTATGATCCTGATCCAGATGAGTTAATAGCACCCGATCTAAGCGAGCTATCCCTTGGGAAAATAAAAATGGTGCAAGAATTTGCTGGCCTATACTGAATTTGGTTTCATCATAGTAACCGCCTGTATCTAACATTATTTTTTGCTGACTACTCTGAAGTAGAATGGCTTGGCCCTGCCCTACATCTAAAACGGTTAACTTAAAATCCGAGTCTGGTGCCCTACTCGTAAAAACTGGTACAAAACATAACAGCGCCCAAGCTTTAGGAATAACAGATCGAGGCAGATATAAAATAATCAGGCCGATACTGAGGCTCACAATAAGCAACGGTGTAAATGCAATTCCCTGTAATTGGGGATTAAACAGATGGTCCAGTATTTCTAATATCCACAAGCCTAAATTCAAGCCTAAATCGCTACAATGAAATAAAAGCAGGCCCAAAGGAGAAATGATATAGGAAAGACATGCAGCCAGTATATCTAGCGGCACTACGACAGCACCTAATAATGGAATGACAAGAATATTGGTCAATGGCGCAATCCAGCTTACCTGTTTGAAAAAAATCAGTACTAACGGAAAGAGAGCAATAAAAATTTTCCCTTGTGATTCAATCAGTAACTTTCCAGCAGTTAAAACTCTTTGCTTCCAGTTAAAAGCCGGTTGGGCAGGCTGCCGATCTATACTTTCATAAATGCGCAACAGAATAAAACAGGCCCCGAAAGAAAGCCAGAAAGCTGCCGAGAGAACACTAAAAGGATCTATCCATAATAGTAAACTGGCACTTGCCAGCAATAAGCTTAATGCCTGGATTTTTTGTCTTAATAAAAGCAGGCTACTCCCTAGCAGAGTAATGAGCAGTGTTCGTAGTGCCGGAATCTCGAAACCGACAAAAGCGCTGTAAAGTAATACACAAAAACAGAAAGGAAAAACCAGCAGATAAGGGCGAGGCAAGCTTAAATAGAGTTTTGGACCATACAGCCGTATCAGGGTTTGCAATACCCAGCTGACCAGAGCTGCGAAAATTAATACGTGTGGGCCAGAAATTGCCAGCAGGTGACTGATTCCCAGCCGCTGAAATTGTTCTTCTGTTTCAGAGGAAAGTAAGCTTTTATCACCTGTAAGAAGTGCTAAAATCAGGCCTTTATTTTTCAGTGTGCTATTTTGAATAAAAGTACGAAAATGATAGCGCTGCCGCTCCATCAGTAATAGAAGACCATTGATCCAACCCTGTTGATTATTCAGATATTGATTAAAACCAAGCCGGTAAACTGCCTCATGGTCCAATTTCTCTATTTTCCAGATTTTTACACTGGCCATGATATTCTGCTGAATAAACCATTTTTCCTGATCAAATACTCCCGGCATGGCATAGCCATGAGCAGGTATGACTTCCCCATAAATCCGGTAATATTCTCCTAACTCAAATTTTATAGGTTGCTCAGGTATATTTTTAAATGTGAGCCACCATTGAACAGGCTGTTTTTTCTGGTCAAGTACTTCCACTTTTTGCCTGATCTGCTTCTCAGAACGCTCATCAATATGTCGGATATAAACAATTGCCTCAATATTTCTTGTTTCTGTTTCCCTGTTATCTAGACGTTGTTCTAGCGCATGGTCAGCGTAGCGATAACCCAATGTGCCTGTCAGGATGCCTAAGGCTAGAATAAAAACTGCTCTAGATAACCATGGAATCGGATGGTGCGACTCCAGCTTACTATATTGATACCAATATAATAGCCCTGAACCTACGCTGAAGATCATCAGTCCAGGTAACAGAAAAACAGGTAAGTTAAAAGTTTTCCCCATGACCGAGATTCCAGCAATCCAGGCCAATAAAATAGTTTTCCACATGATTTTTATATTTATAACTTATTAAAATAATTAAAGCCCATACTGATGGGCTTTAACAAGGTTAATGATCAGATTATCTCCGACTTACGCGTTCACCCATAAGCCATCCTGCATATGCAGAATTGAATCGGCAGCTTGGGCCAGCTGCTCATCATGAGTTACAATCAGCATTGCCATGTTCAATTCCTGACGCAGTTCACTTAATAACTCAAAGATACCTACAGCAGTTTTACGGTCCAGGTTACCTGTCGGCTCATCAGCCAGCATTAAAGCAGGTTTGGTTACCAATGCCCGCGCCAAAGCTACACGCTGACGCTCACCACCAGATAATTCGCCTGGTTTATGCGTTATCCGGTGTGACAGGCCGACCCGTTCCAGCAAGTATTCTGCTTGCTGTTTGGCTTCTTTAAACTGTGTATTTTTGCGCAGCATCAGGGGCATTGCTACATTTTCAAAAGCAGTAAACTCTGGCAGTAAATGATGAAATTGGTAGACAAACCCAAGATACTGGTTACGCATAAAACCACGTTCAGCTTCACCTAAATTGTCAAAGCGCTGTCCATTTAGAAACACCTCACCCTCAGTTGGCCGGTCTAGCCCCCCTAAAACATGTAGTAAGGTACTTTTACCAGAGCCACTGGCTCCAACAATCGATGTAAACTCACCCGCCTTGATCTCTAAAGATAAGCCTTTAATCACCTCTACGGTTGATTTCCCATCCGTGAAATGCTTATAGATATTACGGGCTTCAAGTACTGTATTATTCATAACGTAAAGCCTCGGCAGGTTGAATTTTAGCTGCACGCAGTGCCGGATAAATAGTTGCCAGAAAGCTTAAAATCAGAGACAGACTGACGATGACTACAACATCCTGCCATCTGAGATAAGAAGGCAAATAATTAATAAAGTAGGCATCAAACAGGTGCAGGCCAAAAGCATTATTTAGCCATGAAATAAAGCTGCTGATACTTGAGGCAAAAATAATTCCTAAAATTGCGCCTGATACTGTCCCGATGACTCCAATTACTGTTCCCTGTACCATGAATATACGGGTAATTGTAGCGGGTGATGCACCTAGTGTTCTTAAAATAGCGATATCAGATTTTTTATCGGTCACTACCATGACCAGAGAAGAAACAATATTAAATGCAGCAACCAGAACGATTAGAAACAGGAGCAGGCTTACCATCGCTTTTTCCATCTGGATGGCACTAAACAGGTTCCCATGAGTATAGGTCCAGTCCGAAGCATAGAAATTCCCTGGTAATTCACGGGCAATCGAGCTAGCTACCTGAGGTGCACTGAAGATATCATCCAGCTTCAGACGTACACCCTGAGCACCATCCGGCAAACGTAACAAAGTCGAAGCATCATTTAAGGCAATATAGCCCATCATGGAATCTACTTCAGCTCCAATACTGAAAATGCCCACAATTTTGAAACGTTTAAAGCGAGGCACAACCCCTGCCGGTGAAGGTGTGGCTTCAGGCAATACTAAAGTGACACTGTCATTCAGCCCGAGGCCGAGTGCATCTGTCATCTGTTTCCCCAGCACAATACCAAATTCACCTTTTTTCAGGCTATCAATGCTTCCCTCAACCATATGATCCTGAATAATAGAAACCTTTTTTTCATATTGAGGTTCTATTCCAGTTACCATCAGACCTGCAACTTGGCCTTGTGCAGTTAGCATCCCCTGTAACTGGGTAAATGGTGCTGCGCCAGTAACATGTTCGTGGCTCTCGACTTTTTTTGCAAGTTCGGGCCAATCTGTTAAAATCTGGGTTGAAGAAACTGTGGCCTGAGGTATCATGCCCAAAACACGGTTTTTTAACTCTCGGTCAAAACCATTCATGACAGACAGAACTGTAATAAGAACTGCTACACCCAAGGTCAGGCCGATCATGGAAACTAAAGCAATAAAAGAAATAAAGTGATTACTACGCCGTGCGCGAGTGTATCTCAACCCTATATACAGCGAGATTGGTTTAAACATACCATCTAGTCCGAGGTAATTCATTATGGAAACATTACAGCATCAGGGTGCTTCGAACGAACGTCGCGTGATGTCCCGCATTGATGCTGCTTTAAGGATTAATTATCAGATTATCTCTGATGATGTTGCTCTTAACGATCCTTACGACCCTAATTTTGTATTGCCGCGTTATTTTCTACTACTTGCAGAATTAGATCAATTTGATCATGCTATTAACTACGAATTAGAACAATTAAATCAAAAAGATCAACAAATTGCTCGAATACTATCCTTATTTAACCAGAAAATGAATCTGATTACAGGGTCTCTTTATGACGCTATCGTCCAGACCATGCTACCTGTGCCTGAACAGGTTAATATTTCAGAAAGTGGTATCAGCTTTTATACAAATCAACAGCTTAAAGATGGAAGCTATATTCATTTAACATTAAGTCATCCTGATAATTTCTTTCATGTAGCAACAATTGCCCAAGTGGTTTATAGCAAGCCTAAGGATGAAACAGGCTTCCGGACAGGAGCTTATTTTGTGACACTGCATCCTCAAGATCGTGCCAAGCTTGCTGAATGTATTAATTCTACTCAAGGTGTAGCAAGCTAGATTAAAGTTCTAATTACTTTTAATTTTCTGGGCAAGTTCACGACTTGCCTTAATATCACGATAAAAGTAAAGAAAAAGTCCTGATAACAGTACAGTAGCGCCCACAAAAATCATGACTGTCAGTTTTTCATGATTTAATACTGAACCAATGAGAATAGCCAGCATCGGTGTCATGACGTTGGTTAAAGACAGAGTAGTTGCCTGAATGTTCTGGACCAGTTTGAAATAACAGAACATTGCAACCAGAGATGCCATAATCACCGTATAGAATAAAGCCATCAACGATTTGGTATCTGGAATATGGCTCGGTGCATACTGCCAGATGAAAGGAAGCAGCAGCATACAACCGAGCACGGACACGATAATCGAACCAGTCGCCTGTGCCATTGGTTCAACCTGCGCATTTACTTTCTTTACCCAGAAAATAGATAAAGCATAATTAAAAACACTCAGCAACATCAGGAGAATGCCTACAGGATGAACCTGCTGGCCTGTATTTCCTCCCAGACAAATAATCGAGAGCCCTGCTACTGCGATCCCCATTCCCAGCCATTGCATACTATATAAATGCTGCTTAAATAAAAAACGGCCAATTAAACCTGCCATAATTGGTGCCAGCCCAAACATCAATGCAATAATGCCTGAACTGAGATAACCTGTCGCTGCATAGGTAAAAATTTGCGAACCAATCAAGCTAAAGGAACCCGCGATATAACTGTGCAGCGCTACTTTATGAATGGGAAGCTTTACTCTGAGCAAGAGCAGCAAAAGAGCTGCTAGTGGTAAAGCTATAAAAAAACGAATCACCATTGCCCACATGACATGCAGATCATGGACGCTCCAGACGATTGCCAGTGGAGTAGTAGCCCAGATGAATACCAGAATAGTGTAGGTAAACACAATATTGCCGCGAGAGACCGGCACCTTCTGATTCATGAGGCTGTCTTACGCTTCTGCTTTAATATGGTCTGATCCAGGCTACTGGCAAACTCACGTTTATCTCGGTCTGAAATAGGTGGTGGGCCACCTGTCTGAACCCCAGCTCCGCGCAAGGTATCCATAAAGTCCCGTAAATGCAACCGCGCTTTAATATTAGCTGTAGTGAAAATCTCTCCACGAGGGTGAATAGCGATACCCCCCTTTTCGATGACCTGTGCGGCCAATGGAATATCTTGTGTTACCACAATGTCATTATTTTGCATCCGGTTGACAATTTCCTGATCGGCTTGGTCAGCCCCACCCATGACCTGAATCGAATTAATACGTACTGATGGAGTAATCCCGACATTCTGGTTTGCCACAAAAGTTACTTCAAGCTGGTAACGATCTGAAGCCCGCATAATCACATCACGTAAAATACGCGGTAGAGCATCCGCATCAATCCATAATTTAAAGGGCAGCACCTGAAAACTCCGTAAGTATAAGATTCTCAGTTTAACAAAGTTCAGTTATTTTTTAGGAACAATCTTTATAAATTATCCTTTATTGCCATATTCTTCACCCTACTGATTGCAAGTCTTTAACAGGCATTAAAACGTACCAGATCTCTGGTCTTTATTTACAGTTTAGTTTCAGATAAATTAGTTTTGCTCCAAATGCTGAATTTAGAAGTAAAAGAGCGTAATGATGGGCTTGAAAAATACAAGTTACCCTCGATTTAATAGATATACTCACGCGATCCCTAATAGTGCATATGAATAATCAGAACAGCCCGGAAATTATCCTGATCGATGATCAGAATTTTGGTAGTCACGTTGAACACTGGAATTTATTAACTGACCAGCCTGAAACTGAAGTCCCTAAATGGTTAGGTATGTCACTTGACTCACCGATGATGCCTATGGGTTTATGTCAGAATGAGCAGGAAATGGATGCCTCTGTCTGGCTGATTCAAGGTCCGGATAAATCACCTGTTCGTCTAGCACAAATTATTGCAGTAGAAAATAATAAGCCAAAAGCACTCAAGACTGCATTTCCTGTATTTGATAGTCCTTATCGCTATAATGCAAAAATAGAGCGTATTATTAGTTGTAAATCAGGTACTCAGGCAGTTCTGCGTCTGCAACTTGGTAATAATCCGAATACTGTAGTGTATGCATTTGACAGTTTATACAGTGTTAATCATCAGTGTTATGAAAAAGGTCAAAGCTATCAGGTTCAGCTTAATGCTTGGGCATATGAACTTGAAGCTGTTTCTGCTCATGAAGAACTGGTAGTCGATGACCCGGCATCGATTCGTCAGCACCGGGCATTAAATGATATTTTACAGCAACATAATGGTGTTGCCCCAGCCAATCTTCAGGAATTGATTGATGCATGGGAACCAAAGTCTGAAGAAGATACTGCGCCTGTAACAGTTGATTTTTCTAAAATGGTGGCTTATCTGTATGGAGAGACAATCGGTCAAGAAGATGAAGCCTGGTTTCAAGGGAATATTGTAGGCAAGACCAGTATGCAGTTTATGGACCAGGATTATACTGTTTATGATGTAACGCTTATTTTAGAAGAAAACACACCAGCTACTCTTATCCGGATCGCGACTCGCAATAAAAAGTACGAAAACTTTAAAATTGGCCAATATATTCGAGGCAATATCTGGATTCAGGCGAATATTTATGCTAAAACTAGCAGCAATTGATAGGATTTAAAAAATAATAGCATTATTTAGGTTCCTTGATGAAAATTATTCCAGAACAGACGACTACACGAATTGTTGAACATAGCTGTCTACGTATTAAAGTTGATATGGGAGCCTTATGTTTCTTTCTTCTCGGTATGTTTATTTCTGCCATTATTATTCATCAACTGGGCATAATCCAATTCTAAAATTTTTATTCATTAATAAAAAACCCTCTAATTTATAGAGGGTTCTTTATTAATTATATGTATCAGTTTAAGCATTGCGTTTGGCAAAGTCATCCATAAAATCAACTAATGCCTGAACACCTTCTAATGGTACAGCATTATAAATGCTTGCACGCATACCACCTACTGAACGGTGACCGGCCAGATTTAATAGATGGTTTTCTTCAGCTTCTTTCAAGAAAAGTTTTTCCAGTTCCGGATTTGCCAGAGTAAACGGAACATTCATGAGTGAACGATTTGCTTCTGCAATTGGATTCGCATAAAAATCACTGGCATCAATATAACCATACAGCAGTTTAGCTTTTTCCAGATTAATTTTATGAATTGCTTCTACACCGCCCTGCTCCAGCAGCCACTCAAATACCAATCCAGATAAATACCAGGCATAGGTTGAAGGTGTATTTACCATAGAGCCGTCTTTAGCTTGCGCTGAATACTTCAAAAGACTTGGAATTTCAGGTTTAGCCTGATCGAGCAGGTCATCACGTATAATAACCAGAGTCAGACCAGCAGGACCAATATTCTTCTGTGCACCCGCATAGATCAGTCCAAATTTGGAAACGTCCAGCGGCGCAGATAAAATACTTGAAGAAAAATCAGAAACCAGTGGCGCATCTACCTCAGGAACACTTGCAAACTGTAATCCACCAATAGTTTCATTATCTGCATAATGCACATAAGCTGCATCTTTAGATAGGTTCCAGTGAGCCTGTTCACTAATCGCCAGTTTGCCATTCACCGTTGTGCCAGCTTGTATTACATTAATATCGCCATAACGCTGTGCTTCTTTATAGGCTTTTTCAGACCAGATACCTGTAGAAATATAGTCGGCCTTATTATTTTTACCCAGTAGATTTAGCGGAATAGCAGAAAACTGTAGGGAGGCACCACCTTGTAAAAATAAAACTTTATAGTTTTGAGGAATGTTCATGAGTTTACGCAGGTCTGCTTCTGCCTTTTCGGCAACAGCGACATAATCTTTACTTCGATGGCTCATCTCCATGATGGAAACGCCTTTACCCTGCCAATTCAACAGTTCCTGTTGAGCTTTTTCTAAAACAGCAGTAGGTAATGCAGCAGGACCAGCACAGAAATTATACGCGCGCATGATTTTTCCCTTCAAGAAATTAAAAAAATAAAATCAAGGCATTTAATCACATATTGGCAAATGATGCAGTAAATTCTCGAACCGATATTTCAATACTTACTTAAAGATAGAACAGTTTATTCAATAAAAATAGGATGTTAGTTTAATTAGGAACTTATATAATAATTCAACCTTTCTAAAGTTTATTTAAAAAATCATAGAGAACTATTTATCAATACATTTGTAGATTAAATACTAAAAAGATTATTTGCTTTTAGCCCAATTCTCTGCAATTTTATATAATATTAAAATAAGATTTACCTGTTAAATTTTATTTTAAACTATAATATAAAGGATAAAGACAAACTTTAGTCTTAAAAGACAACTTCAACAGAAACAATGTAGTAATAGAAATATTGATATAAAAGATTAAACTACCTAGAAATTTTGAAAAGCTGTTTAATATATGCAGATTTTAAGAAAATTAATATTCAGATCTTCTGATTTAAAACTAGTTCCTCACTATTTTTATAAAATAGGTTTTATTACAACTTTCCTATTATATACAGGAACTGGCTTTGCACAGACGTTTAGTTATGAACAAGCTGAACAATATATCCTTCAAAACTCTTATAGTTCACAGGCAAGCATGGCTTTGCAGCAGGCTTCACAGTTAGAAGCTGAAGCCACTAAAGGTTTAGGCTTACCCCGCATTGATTTAAATGTACGGGCCTATACCTTTCATAATGAAATTGATCTTCCCCTCAAATCTGTAAAAAATAACCTTGAACAAACTCTTTCACAGGGTGTGAATGAGCGTATCGACCAATGGCAAGGAGAAAATGGTTTACCTACAGATATTACTGACCCATTGCGTAACGGTATAGGACAAGTTATTCATGGGGGCATTGGCCTTATACCGGATACCGCAAATGTTGTGCTTGAAGATGAAGTGGTACGCCCAACTATATCATTGATGATGCCTTTATATACGGGCGGTCTTACCCAAAGCGCCAAACAAATTGCTAATATTCAGGCACAGCGTAGTCAGCTTGATAGCCGGCAACAACAAGATATACAACGCTTTGAAATCATTCAGGCATATTTTAATACTCAGTTACAGCAAGAATTGAATAGCATTAGCCGTACTAATCGTGATGCAATGCAAAATCATTATAATAATGCCCTCAAGCTGGAACGTGCCGGGTTTATCAGTAAAGGGCAGCGCATGCAATTTGAAGTTGCCCGCAATAATGCCGAACGTGCCCTGCAAAATAGTCAAGCCAATCTTGAGGCCAGCCGTTTTCAATTACAGAATTTACTTAAGCAGCAAACTGTAGACAGTCTTAATACGCCTTTGTTTATAAATTCACAGCAGTCACCGGTTCTGGCTCAACTTATGGCGACTTATCCTGAACAATCCACTCTCATTCGCAAAATGCAGACTGATACACTATTAGCTGAAGAAAATGTGCGTGCTCAAAATGCTGCAAAAAAACCCAGTATCTTTGCTTTTGGTGAATACAGTTTAGACGAACAGCAAAATTGGATCATAGGTATGGCTGCCCGTTATAATCTGTTTTCGGGTATAGATAAACAGAAAAAAGTGCAAGCAGCGGAACTACAACGTTACGCCGCTGGTCTTGCTACCGAACGCACCAAACAGGAAATCGAGAATATTCTGTTCAAATCTTATAGTGAATTAACCTCTGCGCAAAACAGTCATCGACTGTTACAGCAAAACATGCGTGCTGCTCAAGAAAATCTTCGTATACAGGAATTATCATTTAAAGAAGATATGGGAACAGCCACCCAAGTCATTGATGCCCAAAACAGTTTAAATATTTTAAAAGGTGAAATGGCTTTAAATGCTTATAAATATATTATTTCACTGGCAAGTCTGTTACAGGGTCATGGCTCAATTGAACAGTTTAAAAGCTATATTCATCAACCTGATACAGTCTATATTCGCTAAGGTCGACAGGATATGAGTATGAATGAAGAAAAAAAACTACCTGCACAAAATACTGCATCTTCTCAAGATAATATTCATGAGCCAGCCGAGCCGAGTCAAACTGAGCCAGATTCTGCTGATACCGAACAGAAGCTTGCAACAAGACAACGGCAGCCTCAGCATAAAAGAGCCTGGCTTAAACTTGCAATTATTATATTGGTTATTATTTTACTGGCTACCATTGCATTTGGATTATGGAAAAGTTATCAGCCACAGGATATTGAAATTCAAGGCCGGGTTGAAGCAGAAACAATTTATGTCAGCACCAAGGTCCCTAGCCGTATTGAAGAAATTTATGTACGGGAGGGCCAGAAAGTAAATAAAAACCAGCCACTGGTTCGTCTGTTTAGTCCCGAAGTAGACGCAAAAAAGCAGCAGGCCTTAGCAGCACTGCAGTCTGCTCTTGCTTTACAGTCAACTGCTGAACGTGGCTCTCAAGAAGAAAATATCGCAACCTTATATGCTAACTGGCAAAGTGTTAAAGCTCAGGAGCAGCTGGCTCGAACGACTTATAAGCGTGGTGAAAACCTGTATAAGGAAGGAGTAATTTCAAGGCAGCGTCGTGACGAGTTGTATGCTGCTCAAGTTTCTGCACAGGAGCTGACTGAAGCAGCCTATCAGCAATATGCGCGTGCCAAACGCGGCAGTACTGAACAGCAGCGCTCTTCAGCAGATGCACAGGTCGATATAGCCAAAGCAGCGGTAAGTGAAGCAGAAGCTTTAGAGGCAGAGACCAAATTATACGCACCTGTTAGTGGTACAGTGTCTAAAACTTATGGTAAGCCAAGTGAACTCGTTGCGATTGGCGTGCCTGTAGTCAGCCTGATTCAGGATGACAGTTTATGGGTAAGCCTGAACATCCGTGAAGATCAGTATACACAGATTTATAAAGCCCAAAAACTGGAAGGTTTTATTCCGGCACTTAACCGGCGGGCAACTTTCAATATTGAGAATATTGATGCAGAAGGTGAGTTTGCCACTATTAAAACTACCCGGCAAACTGGTGGTTATGATATTCGCAGTTTTAAAGTACACCTGACACCTGCCCAGCAGATTCCTGATTTAAAAGTTGGCATGAGTGTTCTTTTTAAGATTAAAGAGGACCACTAGTGTTGTATGGAATCTGTCGTGAACTGAAATATCTACTCACTCACCGCTGGGATTTATGTCTGGTCACAGTGGCGCCACTATTTATTATCATTTTATTCAGCAGCATGTTCTATCAGGGTAAGCCTGAGCATTTGCCTATTGCAATTATTGATCAGGATCAGAGCCAGCTCAGCCAAAATATTGATAAATATCTGTCTCATAATAGTGTGCTAGAAATTGCAATTATTTCACCTAATCAAGATGAAGTTGAACGCCTGCTGAACCAGACAAAAATTTGGGGATATGTGATTATTCCGGAAGGCGCAGAGCAGCGCCTGGTTCAGGCACAGGATAGCGGGATTGCAATAGCATTCAACCAGAGTTATTTCAGTATTGGAAATACTATTTCTTCTGCCATGCTGATTGGTACATTAGAAGCAATCGCAGATTTTATGGGCAGAAGCTATCTGGCCAATCAACTGCCCTATCTTGAGGCTCCTACTCCCCATGTAAAGATTTCACCTTTATATAATCCGGGACTGAGCTACGAATTTTATCTGGAACCTTTTATGGTGCCGGCCATTTTACACTTGTTGCTGTGTTGCTGTGTTGCATTTGCAGTCGGCCAAGAACTCAAAAACCGGAGTGTTAAAAGCTGGGTACATCATCAAACGATTTTTAGTGCACTTATTTCTAAAAACATAACCTATGTAATTATTTTTACAGCTTGGACTTGGTTGTGGATGTTTTGGCTTGCTGGTATCCGTGGCTGGTTTATAGCTGGACATTTATGGTTAATTTTACTTGGCCAAATCCTGTTATATAGTGCTTACGCTTTGATTAGCAGTACTGTGGTACTTGCTACGCAAAATCTAGCAAAGTCATTTGGTTTTATTGCAGTTTATGGCGGGTCTTCCTTAAGCTTTGCTGGCGTTACCTTGCCTTTAAATAATGCCCCACTTTTTACAAAATTCTGGGCAAATATTATTCCTTATACCCCTTATGCCAAACTACAGACAGAACAATGGGTAGTCGGTAGCCCGCTTACTGTGTCATGGCTTCCTGCACTGATACTTGCGGTCTATTGTGCCTTCTATGCAGTAATCAGCTATCTGCTTTTGAAAAAATATTTAAAAGGAGCGGCCCTATGAAGCAGTTCCTGTATTTTTATTTAAAAACATTTAAGGATATTGCCAGTAATAGCTCAATTTTAACTACCCTCATTCTTTCTGTGTTTTTCTATAGTTTTTTCTATCCGACTGCTTATAAAGCTCAGACAGCAGAAGCTTTACCCATTGTTATCGTAGATGAAGAACAAAGTCTGGTTACTTCCAGTATTATTACTGAAGTTGCAAAAAGTCCAAACGTCAAAATCCAGGCAATAACCGGAAATTTCGCTGAAGCGAAATTAATGATCCAGAAACAGCAGGCAGATGGAATATTATTGCTGCCGGATCAGCTCTCCAATAGTATACGCCGCGGCGAGGTAGGAGGTATCGGACTATATTTAAGTGCAGCTTATTTTCTAAAAACCAAGCAGATTGGTTTAGGCCTTGCAACTTCTGTCGAAAATGCTATTGCTCAACAGGCTGAAAAATTTGGTGAAATTGCACATTTTTCTCCTGCTGTACCTATACATCAGATTCCTTTATTTAACACTCTCTCTGGCTATGGAAGCTATATTTTTCCAGCGATTGCGCCATTAATTATCCATCAAACTATTGTTCTGGGTTTAAGCATGTTAATTGCAGGCTATCGAGAAAAACTGTGGCGCCCAGTAAAATCCGAAGTATCTGGTCTATTTTTTGCCATTTTAACGATTGGTTGTCTAGGCTGTTTATATCTGTTCGGTTTTACATTCTGGTTTTATGACTATCCGCGTGGTGGTAATTTTTGGGGAATGCTGCTCGGCGTTCCTATTTTTATTAGTAGTGTTATTGGCCTAGCTATATTGGTGGCTTCTTATTTAGACATGCCAGAACGTGCTGGCCATATTATTGTTTTCACTTCAATCCCATTATTTTTACTCTCTGGTACCGCATGGCCGCACGCGGCTATGCCGGAATGGATGCAATGGCTAGGAGTCGCTTTACCCTCTACACAAGGCATTCAGATGTTTATTCAGCTTAACCAGATGGGTGTGCCGACCAGCTTGGTGCTTCCCAAAATGATTTATCTGGCTGCCTTTGCAGCCGTCTGTCTGGTTTGGGGAAATTATCGTTTAAGTTATAAATAATCACCTAATAAAAAGGACGCCGAAGCGTCCTTTTTAACTATCAGGCTTTAATCTTCTTGAGGTTCCTGATGTTCTGTTTCAGTTTTCTCAACTTCCAGTTGCTCAGTACTTTCAACTGTTTCGAAAGCTTCTACTTCATCTTCTTCAACGGCTTCAATAGAAACCACACCAACCAGTGTTTCTCCTTCGCCTAGACGAATCAGACGCACGCCCTGAGCATTACGCCCAGTTTGGGCTACTTCTGCTGCACGCGTACGGACCAGCGTCCCCCCATCAGAAATCAGCATCAGCTCTTTGGTTTCGTCAATTGCAACCGCACCCACCAGTTCACCATTACGTTCAGAGGTCTTAATTGCAATAACCCCTTTACCGCCACGTTTTTTGGTTGGGAAATCATCTACAGGGGTACGTTTGCCATAACCATTTGCAGATGCGCACAGTACTTCTCCAGTTTCTGGTACAACCACCAGTGAAACTATACGGCTGACTACATTTGAATCTGAAGAGTCTTCATCTTCCGAGTCAGTATCAGTATCTTCCGTATCCTCTGCCTGGGCAGCCAGTGCGACACGCATGCCACGCACACCTTTAGCTGAACGGCCCATGGCACGTACATCAGTTTCTGCAAAACGGATAGCCTTACCTTCGTTAGAGAACAGCATAATTTGCTGTTCACCATCAGTAATAGTCACACCAATCAGGGTATCTTCTTCATTGAGTTCAATTGCTCGTAAACCATTCGAGCGCACATTACTGAACTGCTCAAGCTCAACACGTTTTACTGTACCGGAAGCTGTGGCCATAAATACATAATAGTTTTTACGGACACTTTCGGCCTGCTGGGCAAACTCGATAATGATCTCATCATCCAAATCTGTTACAGCCAGCTCTACACATAACTGTTTTAGCTGGGTACGCAGTTCAGCTGAGAGCTCGTCAGCATTATCATCAAGCGTTGCCAATGCTGTCTCAAGTTCTGGCAAATGCACGGAAATGACCGGATTATCCTGAAGTTTTACAGTATTCGTTTTTACAAAGTTTTTAAAGGCTGCCAAGCGTTCAGTAAATTTCTTCGGCGCATCAATGACAGGTAAAATGGCAGTAATGGTCTCATTTGCATCGAGCGGCAACAAGTTAATCATTGGACGACCACGCGAACCACGTGATGCCTGCGGTACTTCAAAAACTCTCAGACGATAAACCTTACCAACATTGGTAAAGCACAGTACGGTGGCATGATTTGAAGTCACAATCAGATGCTGAATGAAATCATCTTCTTTCATTGAGGTAGCTGACTTACCCCGTCCACCACGACGCTGAGCTGCATAATCAGACAATGGCTGAGTCTTGGCATAGCCAGACTGGGAGACCGTCAATACAACCTGTTCCTCAGGTATCAGGTCTTCACGTGAAAAATCGACCCGTGATTCTACAATTTCTGTGCGCCGTGCGTCACCATACTGTTGCAATACTAAAGCCAGCTCTTCTTTAATTACAGCCATTAACAGGTTGAAATCATTTAGAATCGCGGTCAGTTCAGTAATCTGCCCCAGAATTTCTGAATATTCAGCATGTAATTTATCTTGTTCCAAACCGGTTAAACGGTTCAGGCGAAGTTCAAGAATAGCTGCAACCTGTGTTGGAGACAGGCGATAAATGTCGCGATCCAGTCCGAATGGACGACTCGGATCTTCACCTTCAATTTCATCTGGACGAATTGAAACCGAACCTGCTCTTTCAAGCATTGCTCCAACCCCACCTGCGGCCCAATCTGCGGCAAGCAAACGCTCACGTGCTTCTGCCGGATTCGCAGAAGTTTTAATCGCATCGATAATATCGTCGATATTCGCCAATGCGACAGTCAGGCCTTCCAAGATGTGACCACGTTCACGTGCCTTACGTAGCTCATACATGGTACGACGCGTGACCACTTCCTGACGGTGGCGAATAAACGCTGCAATAATATCTTTCAGGTTCATCAGTTTTGGCTGGCCATTGTCCAGACAAACCATGTTAATGCTAAAAGAATTTTCGAGCTGAGTATTTAAAAACAGGTTATTTACGACAACTTCAGCATTTTCGCCACGTTTTAAATCAATCGCGATACGCATACCGTCTTTATCGGATTCATCACGCAGCTCAGAAATACCTTCCAGCTTTTTCTCTTTAACCAGCTCAGCAATACGTTCGATTACTCTTGCCTTGTTAACCTGATAAGGAATCTCGGTAAATACAATGGTGGTACGGCCAGTTTTTTCATCTTCTTCAAAATGATATTTACCACGTATATGCAAGCGCCCCTTACCTGTACGGTAAGCGTCTACAATACCTGACTTACCATAGATAATGCCACCTGTAGGGAAGTCTGGACCAGAGATATACTCCATTAACCCTTCAACACTGATATTGGTATTGTCTGCATAGGCCAGACAGGCATTTACCACCTCAGTCATGTTGTGTGGCGCCATATTGGTCGCCATACCGACTGCAATACCGGCTGCACCATTAATCAACAGGTTAGGAATACGGGTTGGCATGACCTGAGGAATACGCTCAGAACCATCGTAGTTGTCTTCCCAGTCAACGGTATCTTTTTCAAGATCAGCCAGAATCTCATGGGTGAGTTTGCGCATACGTACTTCGGTATAACGCATTGCGGCGGCACTATCGCCATCGACAGAACCGAAGTTACCCTGGCCATCAACCAGTTGATAGCGCAGACTGAAATCCTGCGCCATACGTACGATAGTTTCATAAACGGCAGAATCACCATGCGGGTGATATTTACCGATAACATCACCGACCACACGGGCAGACTTTTTATAAGCTTTATTGTAGTCGTTACCCAGCTCGTGCATAGCATATAGCACACGACGATGAACAGGTTTCAGACCATCTCTCACATCTGGCAAGGCACGCGATACAATCACGCTCATTGCATAATCTAGATACGAGTGCTTGAGTTCATCCTCAATGGCAATCGGGCGGATTTCCGATACGCTCATGCATACTCCTCTTCATACCGGCGGCCTAAAAACCACAGATATTTATATATTAATCTTGCGAAAAATTAGCCTAAAAAAACTTCAGGCCAAAATTAAAAATTAGCGAATGAGTATAGCATAAAACTGCTTGGTTTTGTTTGTTTGAACATCGAGTTCTATTGAGTTATTTCAGCTATTTACTGTTCAAATAAGGAGCGTTTTGCAAGATGGCTTGACGCTATTTTATTTTTTATAGTTGGCTCAAAATTTCCAAGTTAAATTTACTTTATTTTTCATTTTTTTATTAGGCTTAGCAATTCTTGTATTTAATTTAGAGTGCCCTGACTTAAAAATAAAAAACGCCCGAAAACGGACGTTTTTTGATATATAAATGCTTAAAGCTTAGAAACCAACTCAGGAATGACCTGGTTCAAGTCACCTACCAGCCAGTAGTCAGCAATAGCATTGATTGGAGCTTCTTCATCTTTATTGATCGCTACGATCACTTTAGAATCTTTCATACCAGCCAAATGCTGAATCGCTCCAGAGATACCTACAGCGATATAAAGCTCAGGTGCAACGATCTTGCCAGTTTGACCCACCTGCATATCATTTGGTACAAAGCCAGCATCAACTGCGGCACGTGAAGCACCTTGTGCAGCACCAAGCTTGTCAGCGAGCGGATCAAGGATTTTATGATAGTTCTCGCCTGAACCTACACCACGACCACCGGATACCACAATACGTGCACCAGCCAGTTCAGGACGTTCAGATTTGACGATCTCTTCATTTACGAATGACGAAACACCAGCATCTTTCACTTCACCAATCGTTTCAACTGTTGCAGAACCGCCTTCAGCAGCTACTGCATCAAATGCTGTACCACGAACTGTACCTACAATAACATCTTCTGAAGATTCAACAGTCGCGATCGCGTTTCCTGCATAAATCGGGCGACGGAAGGTTTTAGGACCTACCACAGCCACGATATCAGTTACCATGCTGACATCAAGCAGAGCTGCCGCACGTGGTAAAATATTTTTACCGGAAGTTGTAGCAGCAGCAAGAATATGCGAATAGTTCTTGCCAATTTCTGCAATTAAAGCAGCAACATTTTCAGCCAGCTGGTTGGCATAAGCTACATTATCAGCAAGTAAGACTTTACTTACACCAGCAACTTTAGCAGCAGCATCAGCAACTGCCTGAGCACCAGAACCTGCAACCAATACAGTGATATCACCACCGATTTCTTGAGCCGCAGCAACAACATTTAGAGTCGCAGCATTCAGGGTGTTATTGTCGTGCTCAGCGATAACTAAAATACTCATGATTTTTATCCTTCTGTATTAGATCACTTTCGCTTCATTTTTAAGTTTGTTGATCAGTTCATCAACAGACTTCACTTGCACCCCTGCCTGACGTTCAGCCGGAGATTCAACCTTAACAGTTTTCAGCTTAGAAGCTGCTGTTACGCCATAATCTGCTGGAGACTTGGTTTCAAGCGGTTTTTTACGTGCTTTCATAATGTTTGGCAGAGCCGCATAACGGGGTTCATTCAAACGCAAGTCAGTGGTAATAATTGCAGGAAGTGATAGCTCAACAGTTTGCAGACCGCCATCAATTTCACGGGTTACCTGAACCTTGCCACCTTCAACTTTAACTTCTGAAGCAAAGGTACCTTGGCCGGCACCAAGCAATGCGCCCAGCATCTGACCGACCTGATTACTGTCGTCATCAATAGCCTGTTTACCCAAAAGGATAATTTCTGGTTGTTCCTGCTCCACGATCCCTTTTAAAATTTTGGCAACTTCGAGTGCCCCAATTTCATCAGTCGCAGTTTCTACTAAAATTCCGCGATCAGCGCCTAGAGCCATAGCAGAACGAATTTGTTCCTGTGCTTCTTTAGGACCAATAGAAACCACTACGATTTCTGATACTGTTCCTTTTTCTTTTAAGCGAACCGCTTCTTCCACTGCGATTTCACAAAATGGGTTAATTGACATTTTAACGTTAGTAAGGTCTACCCCACTATGGTCCGGCTTAACGCGAACTTTAACGTTGGCATCAACCACACGTTTTACAGCAACAAGAGCCTTCATGTAATCCTCGGCTGTTTTAGCAAAAGTAAATGTTGAGAAAAGCTATGATAACTCTTCAATTAAAATTTTTTAGGTGCCTTATCTTGCAATGGGTATGGCATTTGGGTCAAGTCACAATTACCTTTGGAGACGTAAAAAAGCGTAAAAACCGTGAAATGCAGAGTTCATAAAAAAATGTAAAAGGGATCTTAGGGTAATTACTCTACTAGTTAACTGATATTTATATATTTATTTTTATTAAAATTTTATGATTCAAATTCGGGTATTAAAGTCAGAAAACCTGAACCGGTACTGAAGTGATTTAAAGGCTGGTAGCTTAAGTTTTAAAGTATGACTGTACAGATCAAAAATGTCATTTAAGACACAACCAGAACAGCTTATTCAGCTTTTAGCTTACAAGAAACCAGCATTCTGGCCTTAAAACGCTTTAACACAATCAAATTTTCTAATGTACTTTAAATCTAAAAAGCATGCCTAGATAGCATGCTTTTTATATTCATCAGTTCACTAGAAGCCAAGTGGCCGCCATTGCAAGCAATCCACCCGAGGTTCCATCAATCCATTTCTGTTTTTTTGCATCAATGGAAGTTTTTTGTGTAATTTTGGCAAAGACCATACTTAAACTGCAATATACAATAAAAATGAGCCCAATAAAGATAAAGGATAAAATTAAGCCCTGACTTACTGTATTTTGTGTTTTATCAATGAACTGGGGAAGAATAGCAAAATAGATCAGCATTCCTTTTGGGTTCAGTAAAGCCGTAAAGAACCCCTTCCTGACCGAATTTGTATGAGGTATCTCTTCAACTGTCACTTTTTTCTGATTAAACACAGACTTCAGCAAATTAAAAGCCAGATACAACAGATAGGCAATTCCTATATAGCGGATCGTATCAAACAGCAAGGGTGAAGATACAATAATTGCTGCGATTCCTAAAGCAACCAGAACTGAATGAATCAGATAGCCAAAACATATACCAAAAGTTGCCATCATGCCTGCTTTTGCATCTTTACCCATGACTTGTGACAAGATAAACAGCATATCTGGTCCAGGTGTGAAAATCAGGGGAAGCACAGTCAATGCAAAGAGTACAAATACAGACATTTTCTTTTTCCTGTTGAATGTCCTGAATCAGGAAAATAAGTATCTACAAAAAGCTGTAAAATAGGATTTCAAATATTTTATAATAAGAATTAATTTTCGAATAAAATTCTAATTTATGAAACAAGATTCTAAATTAATTCGAATAAAGCTAGATCGCATCGACAGAAATATCATTCAGGCATTACAAAAGAATGCCCGTATCCAAAATAATGATCTGGCCACAGTCATTGGACTATCCCCCTCTTCGTGTTTACGACGAGTCAAACTGCTTGAAGAAGCTGGCATTATTCAGCATTACACTACTGTCGTAGATATGCAGAAAATCGGTTTTCAACTGATTTTATTTTCACGAATCTGGCTGGTTGGGCAGGATGCTGAAACTATCGATACTTTTATTTGTGCAATGAAAGAACTGCCCCAAGTAATGGAGTGCTATATTATTTTGGGTGAATGTGATGCAATGCTTAAAGTTGTAGTACCTGATCTGGAGAGTTACCGAAAATTTCAATCTACACATCTGACTAAAAAGAATGGTATTACAAGCGTAAAAACAGATTTACCTAGTCAAATTATTAAACAAAGTTTTCAGTTGCCTCTTGATGACCTTTGATTTTAGCTCGACTTAGATTCCTGAATGATGGCATATGGCAGTATTTATTTTGCTTCATCTAATGACTGTTCCTTGAAGCAATATTTTCCTCTTACATTATTGAAGGAATTCTGTTTTGTGAGTATATAAATCAGCCACTCTTTCTCTTAAGAGACAATCAGAAACTGCTCTTTTAAATAATTATTTTAGTCAAAATATGGGGCATGTTTTGTATAGGGGTATCCTTAAGTAGCATCCTTGCCCGATGCTCAGTTGGAAGTTTCATTAATAAGCTTAACTACTTTTTTCCTTATAGCTTACTGTTCAAATCCAATGTCTATAATTTCAAGTAATATAATTTTCTAAAAAATCGCGATGTACATGACTCAAAGCAATCAATTCATATTGAGACAGCCCAAATATTCTCCATACTTCTATAAAGTCTTCTTTTAAGTCTATAGGCATTAGAGCATGAGCAGTTTCTTGCCACTTTTGATCTGAAATCCAGAGATAAGTTTGCAAGGTATCAGAATGCATAGCCTGAATTTTACCCTCGACATTGATTCCCTGAACCAGGGTATGAGCAGGCAGCGCCGCTTCAATAGTAGGTAAACTGATTTCTACAAAATGTTTGACCTGACGTAAGCCATACCCAGCAAATATATCTTTCTGTGCCGAACTTAGCTCATCATATTTCTGTTGAATATTGACTATCATTTTAGGTCCCCATTTCTATTAAAATATTCCAGTGATGAGAAGAGAAACCGGTTCATTTTCCTATCTCGATCACTATAAAATTAAGCTGTTTTTATACTTGAAAAATTAAGTTTTGATTATTCTACAATAGTTCTAGTTTTAGGTCAGATGGATTTTAGTTATTCTTTTTAGAAACTATTTATTTAATTTTAACAGCTCTGGGATGGGCCTGATCATAAATTTTAGCCAGATGGTCAAAGTCAATATGGGTATAAATCTGGGTGGTACTCAAATTACTATGGCCCAACATTTCCTGAACTGCTCGAAGGTCACCACTATTAGAGAGCATATGACTTGCAAAACAATGCCGGAGTAAATGTGGATGCAGATCAATATTTACTCCAGCCCGCAGTGCTTGTAACTTGACCCGGTTCTCAATTTGCCGGGGTCCCAGCTGGCCGCCTTTTTGACTGATAAAAACTGCCGAATCTGCATTAAATTGGCCTTGCCAGAGCCGATAGACTTCGAGCCACTTCAGCAGACTCTCATAAGCTTGAGTACCAAATGGTACAATTCGGGTCTTGTTACCTTTACCTGTAATACGCAATAGTCGTCGATTAAAATCGATATCTTTCATACACAGACTTTGTAATTCTGTTAGGCGTAATCCGCTAGAGTAAAGTAGCTCCAGCATGGCTTTGTCACGCAGCCATAAATGCCGGTCCTGAAGTTTTTCAGGCGCCGGCTGGTCCAGAATCTGCTGCACCGTTTCAATATCTACCATGCCGGGCAATGGCCGTGGCTGCCGTTTAAGCTGAAAGTCATCTGCAGGATTAAAACCAAGATATTGACCCTGCTCAGCCCATTTCATGAACTGCCGTATGGCAGATAAATGGCGTTGCAGGCTGCTGGAGCTTAACTGCTCTCGTTCTACCTTTAAAGCCAAGTATTCACGCAAATCTGAAGCTTCAATACTGTTCAGCGGTAACTTCTTAACAGCACAGAAATCCAGAAAATCTTTTACATCACGTGCATAGGCACTTAAAGTATGGGCAGATTGATTCTGGATCTCCCGCTCTTTGAGCCACATAGAAAGCAAGTGTAATGCCTCAGGCTGCATCCTGCCCTCTCTGGGATTGAATAGAACTTTTAATACTATTTAATTCGGTTTTAATTACTTTGAAAATAACGCAAATCCAAACGGCCTTCATAAACATTTGCTGTAGGACCTGTCATCCATACCACATCACCCTCACGCCAGCCAATCTGTAACTTACCGCCTGCCAGCTCGACTTCCACTTCTGGGGCAAGCAGACCACGGCGCATGCCACTTACCGCAGCAGCACAAGCACCTGTACCACAGGCCAGTGTTTCTCCAGAGCCACGTTCAAAAACACGTAAGCGCACCTGTTTTTCATTCAGGATCTGCATGAAGCCGACATTCACACGTTCAGGGAAGCGTACATGTGATTCTACTTGTGGACCAATAGCTGCGACCTCAGCAGTCAGTACATCTGGCACAATAGTTACTGCATGGGGATTCCCCATATTCACCACATCAATTTTAAGCAGTTGGTTGTTGTTCAGCTCTAGTGCATATAAAGGATCAGTTTCTTCTGTTACAAACGGAATGAGCTCTGGAGCAAATTTCGGATAGCCCATATTAACCCGAACCCAGCCGTTTGGCCCCAGTTCCGGCTCGACAATACCGGATTTGGTCTGTACTTTAATTTTGGTTTTCGTGGTTAACTGGCGCTCATGCACAAAACGTGCAAAGCAGCGCACTCCATTACCACACTGCTCTACTTCTGACCCATCTGCATTAAAAATACGGTATTTAAAATCAGCAGTAGGTATGTCTGGTGGCTCAACAATCAGGAGCTGGTCAAAACCGATACCAAAGTGACGATCTGCCAGGCGCTGAATAGTAAGCGTATCGAAATAGGCACGCTGGGTAATCAGGTCCACGACCATAAAATCATTACCCAGCCCATGCATTTTAGTAAATTCCAGCATGTTTTTTACTCACACTTCTGGTAACAGATGTTCACGTTCCCACAGCGACTCAATAGTCTCACGTTCACGCACCAGATATGCCTGATGATTATTTACCATAACTTCTGCTGCCCGTGCTCGTGTATTGTAATTAGAACTCATCACAAAGCCGTAAGCGCCAGCACCCAGAACGGCCAGAAGGTCATTCTCTGCCAGCGCCAGTTTACGCTCTTTCCCTAGAAAATCGCCTGTTTCACAAATAGCACCCACGATATCCCATTCTTTTTCCTGAATATCCTGATGTGGTTCTACTGGTTGTATATCCATCCATGCTTCATAGAGTGCAGGTCGAATCAAATCATTCATTGCAGCATCAATGATAGCAAAATTACGGTAATTGGTTGGCTTGAGTAGATCTACTCTGGTAAGCAGTATACCTGCATTGGCTGAAATACTGCGGCCCGGCTCCATATAAACTTTCAGCCCTAGCTTTTGCAAAGCCGGTTTCAGGGCATTTGCATATTCCTGTACAGTCGGTGGCACTTCATCTTTATAAGTTACGCCCAATCCACCTCCAATATCGATGTGCTTGAGCTGTATCCCCAACCCATTAAGCTGTTCAATCATCAACATGACGCGCTCCAAGGCGTCTACAAACGGTTTGGTTTCAGTCAGCTGTGAGCCAATATGACAGTCAATCCCCACGATATTCAAATTAGGCAGTGAAGCTGCATACTGATAGGTTTCAAATACGCTATCTGAAGGTATACCAAACTTATTTTCTTTTAAGCCCGTTGAGATATAAGGATGAGTTTTTGCATCGACATCCGGATTTACCCGTAGGGAAACAGGCGCCTTCTGACCCAATTTTTCAGCAACTTTCTGAATACGGTCAAGCTCGGCATGAGATTCAACATTAAAACAGGCAATTCCAACATTTAAGGCTTTTTCAATATCTGCTTCAGTTTTTCCAAGACCTGAAAATACTACTTTAGCCGGATCACCGCCAACAGCCAGAACACGAGCCAGCTCACCACCAGTGACAATGTCAAAACCGGCGCCCAGTTTGGCCAACACACCCAGAACCGCAAGATTGGAGTTAGATTTTACGGCAAAACAGATCTGATGATCAATGAAGTCAAATGCACGGTCCATATCTGTATAGTGTTTTTCAAAAGCCTGTTTTGAATAAACATACAAAGGTGTACCAAACTGCTGTGCAAGCTGCTTCAGTGAACATTGCTCTGCATGCAACACCCCATTGATGCGGGTAAAACTCATGAATGTATCCTTATCTGTTCTGCTTATGGTGTAGGTTGAGTAGCTGGTTCAGCATCAGGTGCTGCAAAAGTCTCGCTTACTGGCTCGTCAGATTGCTGGGCTTGATGGGTATCGCTGGGCTTGCTTTGCTCGGGCGCGGTATTTGGATAAAGCAGATATCTTGCACGTTTATCATAATTGGGATCATTGGGTAGCTGTAAAGCCCCTGACTGACCGCAACCGGCAAGTAGAGTCGCCGTAACCAATACACTGATGTAGCAAACGACAAGACGCATCTGGCCACCTATTCGATAATTTCCATAAAGTATACTGTGATCAATATTTTGACCATAGTGTTTCAGGCTATAGAGATTAAAGCGAGATGAAAAAAAACGCCAGTTCTAAACTGACGTTTTTTAACAGTTACTGCAAATTATGATTTCTTGCTTTTAGTAAAGAAGTAGCCAATGGCCAGAATAATCAGCCACAACGGGCTAACCTTGAGCGCCTGGAATGTATCTGCTTCCAAGGACAATACATAAACCATCCCAATAAAGAAAATAATGACCACCCAGCAGGTAAATACTCCACCTGGCAATTTGAAAATTGACTTGGCATGCAATTCCGGACGCTGTTTGCGGTAGTTAATATAACTCCACATAATGATGATCCAGACACAGATGAACAGAATAGTTGACAAGGTTGTTGCCAGCGTAAATGCCTGAACTGCGTTTGGAACAAAATACTGTAGAGCAGCTCCCAACAACAGACAGACAGCTGAGAAATACAAGGCATTTGCCGGAATAGCGCGTGATGTCAGTTTACCAAACCAGCGTGGTGCCTGAGCTTCACGGGACAGGCCAAATAGCATCCGGCTGGTTGAAAACACACCACTGTTCATTGATGACATGACCGAAGACAGCACTACGAGGTTCATAATAATTGCAGCTGCTGCTACGCCTGCTTGACTGAACAGGTTTACAAACGGGCTGATATTAGGATCAATCTTATTCCAAGGAGTAACTGACATGACAATCAATAGCGCCAGCACATAGAAAATAATAATCCGTATTGGAATTGAATTAACCGCTTTAGGTAAATTACGCTCCGGGTCTTTAGTTTCAGCAGCTGTTGTACCGACCAGCTCCACGCCAACAAAGGCAAAAATTGCAATCTGGAAGCCTGCCAGGAAACCGCTCATCCCTGTGGGGAATAGACCATCATGTGACCACAAGTTAGTAAAGGAAGCTACTTCACCTGCTGTTGAAGTAAAGCCAGTAAAGATCATCCACAGACCTACGGCAATCAGTACTACAATGGCAATAATCTTGATCAGGGCAAACCAGAATTCCATCTCGCCAAACAGTTTTACGGTAACCAGATTCAGCCCCATAATAAAGACAATTGACGCAATACTGATCAATACACCTTCTAATGGTGTAAAAGGTAGGCCATTATTAAAGAATTGCAGGTAGTAAATAATTGCGGATAAATCAGCAATCCCTATAGTGATCCAGCATAGCCAGTAAGTCCAGCCAACAAAATAACCTGCCCAAGGACCGATCAAATCAGCAGAAAAATCAATAAATGATTTATAGTGCAGATTAGAAAGTAGCAGTTCTCCTAATGCACGCATCACTAAAAAGACCATTACCCCGATGATCATATAAATGAATAAAATGGATGGTCCTGCCAAACTGATCGTTTTCCCTGATCCCATGAATAAACCGGTACCAATAGCACCGCCAATGGCGATCAGCTGCAGGTGACGGTTCGATAAACTCCGTTTTAGCTCTCCCTCCTCTTCTGGAATAGAGCTATGCATTTGGTTAGACATTTTTAATTTCTTCTTAAAACATTTTGCAACAAACTTAGCTCAAAACTCATCTAAAACAAAAATTATTTTTCACTCGGCAACATTCTTTTGAACATTAATTAACCAGAGAATTAATTTTATTTTTTCATATAGTTTAATTTTCATATAATATTTAATAGTCTTTTTTTAAATTTAATATATTAATTAAATAGTTATATATAAATTATCCCTATATTTCCATTAAATAATAACTTTAAATCACTTCGACTAATTATTGTGTTTTTCCTAACACAATAATGGGAAAAATTTACTGCTATTTCTTATATTAAACATTCCTATTGCCAGACCTCCTATAAAACAACTTCTTTGTGCCCCACTTGGGTAGAATCCTTATAGTTCTGAAGAATATATAAATTGCTTTCTGACGACATGATCTAACGTTCTATATGTACGAAGCTTTCCGTTTCAGCAGCTTTATCTCTACAATAGAACCCTTTTCCAAAGGTTATATATTTCGATTATGGCTAAAGCAAAAACGGTTTATCGCTGCGAACAGTGTGGAGCAGACCATTCAAAATGGGCAGGTCAATGCTCAGAATGTGGCGAATGGAACAGCCTGACAGAAGTTGTGGTAGAACCTGCCGTGAATCACCGTGCCAAACCGAATTTAGGAGGCGGTTATGCCGGACAAGCTGCCAATATCACGACTTTAAACAAAGTCTCGGTCTCTCATGAAACGCGCCTGCCGACTGGTATTGGTGAGTTCGACCGAGTCCTCGGTGGGGGTCTGGTTACAGGCTCTGTTGTCCTGATCGGTGGTGATCCGGGTATTGGAAAATCCACTATTTTGCTACAGACTGCGACACATATGGCAAGTGCAAACAGCGCTGCGCTCTATGTTACAGGTGAAGAATCACTTTCGCAGGTTGCGTTACGCGCTCAGCGTCTAGACCTGCCGACTGACCGGCTAAAGGTTATGGCTGAAACATGTGTTGAAAGAATTTGTGAAGTTCTTGCCCATGAGCGCCCGGCGGTTGCCATTCTTGATTCTATCCAAACTTTATACACTGAGACCTTGCAGTCTGCCCCAGGCGGTGTCTCGCAAATCCGTGAATCAGCTGCCTTATTGACTCGTTTTGCTAAAAATAGTGGAACAGCATTATTTTTGGTTGGTCATGTGACTAAAGAAGGCGCATTGGCCGGGCCTCGTGTACTTGAACATATGGTCGACTGCGTACTGTATTTTGAAGGTCAGTCAGATTCACGTTACCGCATGATTCGTGCAGTCAAAAACCGTTTCGGTGCTGTCAATGAGCTGGGCGTATTCGGGATGACAGATAAAGGCCTGCGGGAAGTAGCCAACCCCTCTGCAATTTTCTTGAGCCGTTACGATGAAGCTATTCCTGGATCAATTGTTATGATTAGCCGTGAGGGCACCCGACCTTTATTGGTCGAGGTACAGGCTTTGGTCGATGACGCTCATGGGCAGCCACGGCGGGTTGCTCTGGGTCTCGAGCAAAACCGTTTAAATATGCTGCTGGCAGTAATGCACAGGCACGGCGGTGTACAAACCTCGGGACAGGATGTTTATGTGAATGTAGTGGGCGGTTTAAAAATTACTGAAACAGGTTCTGACCTGGCAGTACTTCTGGCATGTGCATCGAGTTTGCGTGGTAAAGCTCTCCCCCAACAACTGGCTGTATTTGGCGAAGTCGGCTTGTCTGGGGAAATCCGTCCAGTTCCCAATGGGCAGGAACGTCTTAAAGAAGCGGCCAAACATGGGTTCAAGTACGTAATTTTACCTCGAGCCAATGCACCACAGAAACCGGTACCTGGTGTTCAGGTGATTGCGGTGGCCCGGTTACATGAGGCTTTAAGCGAAGCGCTACAGCTGAGTGATGAACTGTCTTAATATATGGTAATCATTTAATTTGAAAAAATACCGATCTAGCATTGAATTTCTATATAAAAGCCGGCATAAATAACATATCGAAATCGTTTAGATATAGGAAATTTTGATGGAAGTACACCAGCGTGGCTTGATGGCCGGTATTTTAATGGCGGCCTTGGTTATGTCACCTTTGGCTGAAGCAAAACGTGCCGGCGGTGGTAAGAGTATGGGTATGTCACGTTCTGCGGCACCTACCCAGTCTTATCAACAGCCTCGTCAGGCAGCTCCGGTTCAACAGCCTGCAACTGCGCCCCAGCGTTCTGGTCCGGGTGTAGGTTCAATGGTTGCTGCAGGTGTAGCAGGTGCTGCAGTAGGTGCAGTAGCAGCGAATGCTTTAGCAGATGACAATAATACCAACCCAAATGCACAGACAGCGGCAAATGATCAGGAGCTGGCTGCACAGCAACAGGCTGAACAAGAGAAAGGCGGCATTCCTGGCTGGCTCTGGGTTTTGCTTGCAGCCGCAGTTGCATTTTTTGTATTCCGTAAATTCGGAGCAAAAAAAAAACTAGCTACTAACAATCCGTATGCACCAAACTCAGCTGGACCAAATTCATCACCATTTGGCCAGCATAATGCAGCACCGCGTACTCAAGACAATACCAATATTTTCGGTCAGTCAGTTGGCGGCAGTTCAACTGCAGCGAACACGGCAAATAATGCGCCATTTGGTACGGCCTACACGAATAGTGGCCAACAGTTACCAGATGGCACTGAACCGGCAGCATTCTTGCGTATTGCGCGTCAACGTTTCAACCATATTCAGTCAATGAATACGGCGAGTAATATTGAAGAGATCCGTCGTTATTTAACTCCGGAACTTTATAATGCAATGCGTAGTGACATTATGGCCAATCAGGACCAAGATGTTGCCGAATTCAGTAACCTAAATGCTATGGTAGTTGACAGTGCAACTGAGAATGGTCAGTATGTGGTCAGTGTACGGTTTACAGGTACAGTGAGTGAAGACTTAAACAGTCTGCCACAACCTTTCTCTGAAACCTGGCATTTTGTTAAACCTGCTGGTTCTCAGCAAGACTGGGTAGTTGCAGGCATTCAGCAAGACTAATTGTCTTTGCTCATAAAAAAACCGCTCTTTCGAGCGGTTTTTTTATTTTAAACTCAAGCAATCTGTGCAGGAAATGTAATGACATTTTCCAGCCGCATCTGTCGGGTTGCTATCATTAATAAACGATCAATTCCCAAGGCAATTCCTGAACATTCCGGCATATACTGTAGAGCGGTCAATAAATTTTCATCTATTGGCATGATAGGTAGGCCAAGTGTACCTCGTTCTGTATTGTCAGCTTCAAAGCGTTCCCGCAACACTTTGCTATCAATTAGCTCATCATAGGCATTAGCCAATTCCAGTCCTTCAATATAAAGCTCAAAACGGGCCGCTACCTGTTCCCCATCCTCATCAGTTTTCACTTTGGCCAGAGAAGCTAGCTCTGGTGGAAAATCGGTAAGAAATACGGGTGCATCAAAGCCTAAACTTGGCTCGACGAAATGTGAGAATAGCAGATCAATATAGGCAAGCCGGTCATCACTCAAATCCAAGTTTATGCCTAAACGGTTGGCAGTATCTTTCAGGAGTTTTACAGAAGCTTGTAATGGATTAATATCTAGACGATCTTGAAATGCATGTTTATAACTTATTACCACCGGGCGCATTTCACCAAAACGTTGCGCCAGACATATATTTAAAAGCGCTGTGGTTTCATGCATCAAATCAAGAAGACTAAAACCTGGCCGGTACCATTCCAGCATGGTAAATTCACTATTGTGTTTGCGGCCATGCTCATCATCACGAAACACCTTGCAGATCTGGTAAATCGGACCGCTTCCACTCGCCAACAGCCGCTTCATGGCAAACTCGGGCGATGTCTGCAAATAATGTATCTGCAACCTCCCTTCTACATGGCGCTGCGCTGATACAGACGCAAGATGTACATCAGTGACTCCAGCCTGTGAAAGTACAGGTGTTTCAACTTCCAGCACATTCCGTTCAGCGAAGAACTGACGAATCTGGGTGTACATGGTAGCACGTGCCTGCATTACTTCTAATGTACAGGTGGGCTGATAACTATGTTTCATGCCTGAGGCCCCCCATGCGCAGACCATTCACGGCGCAGTGGGTAAGTCTTACGCAAGTGGTCAAAAGCCTGCTGATCAATCCTGCCGTCCTTTAGACAAACACGTAAATTCTGGTCATCTCGGGCTATATCATAAATTTTGCCGAGACAAGTTTTGAGAACAGTTTTAATATCTGCCTGTTCAGTAAAATATTGTTCGCATACGGGTAACTGGCTTATAAAAGTCTTGCTGGCCATAAAACCAAATTTTTCACAGAAAGCTTCATAAATCATTTGTGTTCCTCTGGCCTTTCCTTCCAGACTATAACCAGCAATATGGGGTGTAACCAGCTTTACCCATTTTAGGAGCTCTTCAGAGATCACGGGTTCATGTTCAAATACATCCAGTACCACCAGACGATGTGTGGTTTGTATATCATGGATTAAAGACTGCTCTTCAATAACTGGTCCTCTTGCCGAGTTCACCAGAATTGCCTGAGTTTTCATAAGAGCCAAAGTTTCGGCATTAATTAAATGATGAGTAGGATAATGCCCTGTTTTAGTTAATGGTACATGGAGAGAAACTGCGTCCGCTGAAGCCAGCAACTCGTGCAATGGAACCTGTGTAACTGTCAAGTGACTAACCAGAGGATCATAACCGATTACTTGCCAGTCTAGCAGTTCTGCCATATAAGCCAGCCGTGAACCGACATTACCCAGACCAATAATCCCCAAGGTAAACTGTTTTCCAGCATCCAGTAACTCTGGTTTTAAATACAGTAATGCCGTAATTACATATTCAGCAACGGCCTGTGCATTACAGCCCGCTGCATTTGACCAGCTAATCTGCTGCTTTTCTAAAGCAGGAATATCAAGATGATCTTTTCCGATTGTAGCACTACCAACAAATTTTAATTTTGTATTTTCAATAAGCTGCTGATTGACACGTGTTACAGAACGTACCAGTAAAGCATCCGCATCCTTCACATCCTCATGCATGAGGCTACGGCCAGCACGATGGTCAATTTCAGCGAAATCTGAAAAAAAGTAGTCTGTAAAAGCAAGATTCTCATCTGCTACGATCTTCATCTTCAGTCATCCGGGCATTAAAATATTATTATCAACCGAGATGAGCTGGATCACAATCCATCCTGTTTTTTTATTAAGCAGTAGTGAGGATAGAACTTTTAGCTATCCCAATAGAGATTTTCAGATCTTAAATGTATTTTAAGGTAATTATTTTTATATTTGATTTAATTAAAACATACACTTTTTTATAGTAAAAATGATATCTACGCTTTAATTCTTTATATAAATAAATTATTTAATTACATCAATAGAATTATATAAAAAAATGAATTTATTATTTTTAAACGCTTACAATCTAAAAAATTACGAACTCTTTACGTAATAATTTTTTGTACTCATCTACTATTTTCTTATCCTTATAAAAAAGGTTTTAAGCATGAGTAGTATTAGCGTCCCAACCCAAGAAAAAGATCTAAATCCTTTTATTAAAATTAAAGAGAATTTACTCAACAAGAGACCAGAATATTTAAATATTGATCATCCAGAAGATTTATTTTCCAGCGAAGTCAATGAATATTTAAGCCAGTATCCCCTTACCCTACATATTGATATCTGTCTGCATGATCTGAACGGGCATGTCCGCGGCAAACAGATTGATGTTCAAAGTTTGAAGAAGATTTATAAAGGCTGCTATTTTCCCTTGTCTGTCTATGCTATGGATCTAGATGGCAAAGTGGTTGAGGAAACAGGTCTCGGAAAGTCAATCGGTGAGCCTGATATGCTCTGCATACCGATTTCCGGCACATTACAACCTTGCGCTATTCAGCCTGAGACGCATGCACAGCTTTATCTGACCATGCAAGATGAAAATGGTGAGGCCTGTAAATATGAACCCCGCAATCTTTTAAGCCATATTATCGCTCAGCTTCATCAGCAGGACTATTATCCGGTGATGTCGGCTGAGCTTGAGTTCTATCTCTACAAGCAAAATGCAGATGGGGAAGATGAGGTTTTATCAAGTCAGTGCTTTGACCTGAATACGCCTGATGACTATCAGTATGTACTTGAAGAAGTAGAGCAGATTGCACGTTTACAATCTATCGAAATGATCGGTATTGTTGCAGAAGCCGCCTCTGGTCAGTATGAAATCAATATTCAGCATACTTCGAATATTTTACGGTTATGCGATCAGATCATGGCGCTAAAACGTATTATCAAGCAGGTGGCCAGAAAACATCAGCTGCATGCCAGCTTTCTTGCCAAGCCCACCCTGCTAAAAGCGGGTAGCGGCATGCATTTTCATATGAGCTTGTGTAATGCTTCCATGCAAAATCTGTTTAGCTCAAATGATCTGTCTACACCATCAAAAATGTTGTTAAAAACGATTAGTGGCATGATTCAGCTAATGCCTGCATCAATGGCTATATTAGCCCCCAACATTAATTCCTACCGCAGATTTACACTTGGTCATCATGTTTCACTGGAAGCAAACTGGGGAATTAATAACCGCAATGTTGCCATCCGTATACCTTGCTCCGATCAGGAAAATCAGCGTCTAGAATACCGTGTAGCTGGCGCAGACTGTAATCCTTATCTGGCTATTGCTGTCATACTGATTGCTACCTTACATGGTTTAGAACACCAGTTAGATACTCCGCAGCCAGTCCATCTTGCGAAATCAAAACATGAGCATATTAATTTACCCAAGTATCAGCTCGAGGCATTAAATCTTCTTAAGAACAATCCGGTATTAAAAAAATATTTAGGTAAAGAATTTATAGAGGTATGGTGTACAGTAAAATCTGCTGAATATTATAATGTTTATAACCAGATTACTGAAACCGAACAAAACTGGGATATTTAATTTTAATTATAGTTAATACTCCAAATATCAAGTTTAAAAAGCTAATATACCTATTAGCTTTTTATTTATATAAATAAAATTCAGCTAATTAAAAAATAAGTGCTGAGAAATTTTATTTGCCCAGAAAGCGCAGCCCAACTCCAGGTTCAGTGATAATATATTGAGGATGAATTGCATCTTCGCCCAGTTTATTTCTAAGCTTAGCCACCAGTATTCTAAGATAATGTGTATCTTCCTGATGGGTAGGTCCCCATAGCTCCTTTAAAATTTGTGGTTGAGTCAGTAACTGCCCCCGATTTCTGGCCAGCAATGAGAGCAGATGAAATTCTTTTCGGGTAAGAGCAACCGCCTGGCTGTTGATATAGGTCTGTCTCTGTACAAAATTGATTTTTAGATAACCATCGTCATAGTCATGGGTTTCAGTCTGGTTTAGCCTGCTCCTCAAGACCACACGAATCCTGGCCATGAGCTCTTGAACGCTAAACGGTTTGGTTACATAGTCATTGGCTCCGGCATCCAGCAAGGTCACCTTTTCTTGTTCATCTGAGCGTACCGACAGCACAATAACTGGAATTTCACTCCAGGACCTGAGTTCTTTCAATACGTCCTGACCATCCAGATCAGGCAGGCCCAAATCCAGAATAACCAGTTGCGCACTTTGGGAAGAGAGATATTCCAGCCCCTGCATAGCCGTGCCAAATAGCTGAGTCTGGTAGCCTTCTGACCTTAATGCGATTCCTAAAAATTTCCGGATTTGCGGTTCATCATCAATCACTACGATTCTGGTTTCTGCTGGGTGTATATTCACAGTTATTGCCTTTTAATCTTGTGAAATATGGACAGGTAAAACAATCTGAATATTGGTCCCTTTATTTTTGAGACCAATCTGCGCCTTAATACTTCCTATATGTGCGGAGATAATGGCTTTAACAATCGCCAGTCCCAAGCCTGTCCCAGTAGGATTACGGTCGCCATGCATGGTATAGAACATATCAAAAATTTTTTCTCGGTCAGCAATATCGATACCTTTACCCTGGTCACTAATATCAAACTGGATATGTGCGGTATCAGGTTGTGAAAGAATAATATCAATTGGCTGATCTTCAGGATTAAATTTGGCAGCATTTTCCAGCACATTAAATAATGCCTGTTCAATCAGTGCAGGATGTACATAAATTTTCAGCTCTTGCGGCAGGCGTTGAATATTAAACTCAACTACAGGTTTATAACGTTTTAAGCGTCTGGTTGCTGTATCCACCAGTTCATGGACCTCAATCCAGTCACGCGTCAGTTTCAACCCCTGATAGCCCAGTCGAGTCATGTCCAGCAAATTCTGTATATAACGGTCTAGACGTTCTCCTTCCAGCCCTATGGTCTCGAGTAAAGTAAGCTGGTCTTCTTCGGTCATAGTAGACTTGTAAGTAGCAATAGTATCTGCTGCTCCTATCATAGCAGCCAAAGGTGAGCGCAGGTCGTGAGACACCGAAGAAAGTAAAGCTGAACGAAGTTTTTCAGTTTCAGAGCTGATATTGGCATATTCCAGTTCCTTGCTGAGCTGCGTCCTGGTAATAGCTTGGGTAATATATTCCACCATAGCTTCAGCCAGACGTCTTTGTTCAATATTCATTTCCCTCTGATTTTCTGAAATATTGAGCCCGATAACACCTATACATTCTTTCGAAGCCAATAAAGGCAGAAACCACCAAGCACTTTCACTCAAAGTCTGGGTAAAACGCCCGGAAGGCTGGTGATTCTTCAATGTCCAGTTTGCCGAAATTTTTTCTTTTTCAGTCAGCAGATTTTCATCTGAGCTTAGTGCTGTTTCATCACTCAGCTTAAACCAGACCTGAACATTTAAACTTTTTTCCAGACTGTTCTGTCCGATTTCAATGACCTGCTGCAGGTCAACCGCAACAGAGAGTTTCTGCCCCAAATCCTGCATAATACTGTTATAGCTGTTTGCCGATCTTAGGGCGACCACCTGTTCACGCAAGCGTGATGCCAAACGGCCCGCAATAAGTGCTGCTGCCAGAAACGCCACTACAGTGATCACACTTTTATGAGCCGAAATCTGGAAAGTTAATGTCGGTGGAATAAAGAAAAAGTTATAGGCAAAGAAAAAAAGAATAGCTGCAAGCATGGCAGCAGTCATTCGGGTATTGGCTGCAACAAAAATAACCGCAGTAATAAAAATCAGTGATAGCTCTTCAACTTTTAAGTATTGCACACTTAGTTTTGCAATCAGAATACTAGTTACCGTTGTGATCAGTACAAAAATCAGTTCTTTTAAATTTAAGACATAATTTTGCCTGTTAAAACGGTAGGCTTGCGGCTTACCTTGCTGAACCGGAACAATACTCAGTTCAAATGCGGGTTGATATTTTAACAGCTGATGGGCTAAGGGCGGCCTTAACCAGCTGTAAAATAGCGGCCGACGTTCCTGTTCTAGTACCAGTGTTGAAATTCCCCGTTCACAGGCAAAATTGTACAGTGACCCTGCGTAATTTTTTCCATATAGAATATCAGTCATTCCCCCTAGCTGCCGTGCCAGATGAAGCGCCCGCTCAATTTCCCTGCCTGTACTTTGAGTTTCAAATGAGATCGGATTATAACCGGATGCTGTAGTTAAAAATGCGACTACAGTCCATTTTGCATTACGACGTTCGGCAATACGGCTTCCTATCCGTACTAATGCTTCAGAGTTCTGGTTACCCTGAATCATGATTAGCACATGATTATTTAAGGGCGTTAGCGAAAGACCCTTTACATCAAACTGCTCCCGTGCATCTATATCAATATGATGGGCCACCGTCTGTATGGCCAGTTCACGTAATGCTGTCAAGTTGGCAATATTAAAAAAGCTTTTCAAGGCATGCGCCGCCTGATCAGGTACATAAACTTTACCCTGATTTAAACGCTCCAGCAGCTCATTTACCGGCAAGTCGATGAGGCGTATATCACGGATACGCTCAAAAATCTGATCTGGTACGGTTTCTTTTACCCGTATTCCCGTAATCTGGAATATGACATCGTTCAAGCTTTCCAGATGCTGAATATTCATGGTGGTAAAAACATCGATACCGGCATCAAGAAGCTCATTAATATCCTGCCAGCGTTTTTTATGGCGGCTCCCGGGTATATTCTGGTGCGCCAATTCATCTACCAGTACAATGTCTGGATGGATCTGTAAAATACTGTCCAGATCCATCTCTTCAAGATTATGGTTTTTGTATTCAACTATCTTTCTTGAAATCACAGGCAGGCCGGCAACCAGCTCCTCAGTTTCCGGACGCCCATGAGTTTCAATATAACCAATTGCTACATTCTGGCCCTGTCCATATAGCTCATGCGCACGTGACAGCATGGCAAAAGTTTTTCCCACTCCTGGTGCTGCACCCAGAAAAATTGTCATGTGCCCCGTCTGATGACGCTTGACCTGCTGTAACAGTATATCGGCCTTATTTGTTTGTATATTTGTCATTTTTCATTCTTAAAACAGAGGATCATCAATCTCTTAAGCAAGGTATTAATGATCCTGAACGTGCAATTTCAGTATAAATGAAATCTTGAAAACTTATTTTCGTTTTAGCTGATCAAGTGCAAGATTCAACTCCAGTACATTTACCCGGTTTGAACCTAATACTCCAAATGTTGGCTGCTGGGCGTATTTAAGGACAAGTTCCCTTACCTGCTGTTCAGGCATACTACGCTGTTCAGCAATACGCTTTACCTGTATGAGAGCTGCCCGTACGCTAATTTCAGGGTCAATCCCGCTTCCTGAAGCAGTGACCAGATCTTTAGGGATCTGATCTGGCTGAATTGCTTCAAGGCTGGCAACCTGAACAATACGTTCAGCGATCACTTTCTGAAGTTCGGGATTGGTTCTGGCCAGATTACTTCCCGCCAGCGCCATGGGGTCATAATTGGCCACTGATGGCCGTGAATGGAAATAAGAAGGAGCAGTAAAAGGCTGCGCCACCAGTTTGGAACCAACAACCTTGCCTTCATATTTAATCAGGCTGCCATGAGCCTGCTCTGGAAAAATTGCTTGTCCGATCTTTGTTGCAGTCGCACTATAACCAAATCCGCATACTATTAAGGCGATCAGACTTAAACCGATTGCGGGCCTGATTAAAGCACTCATGGCTGGCTGTGTAACAGGCTGAGTTAATATTTGCATATGATTCTCCTTAAACACCCATGATCAGGCTGACAATCAGGTCAATGCCCTTAATAGCAACAAAAGGCAATATGACTCCCCCCACGCCATAAATCAGCATATTTCGGCGTAATAGCTGAGTTGAAGTGGAAGGCGTAAATTTGACACCGCGCAATGCTAGTGGAATCAGTAATGGAATAATAATGGCATTAAAGATCAGTGCAGAAAGAATGGCACTTTCCGGACTGGCGAGTTGCATGACATTGAGTACCTGCATTTGTGGAATAGCCAATACAAATAAAGCCGGTAATATTGCAAAGTATTTAGAGATGTCATTTGCCAGCGAGAAAGTTGTCAATGTACCGCGGGTAATTAGCTGCTGTTTCCCAATCTCAACCACTGCCAGCAGTTTGGTCGGATCTGAGTCCAGATCTACCATATTACCGGCCTCTTTAGCAGCCTGAGTTCCAGAATTCATAGCCAGACCAATGTCGGCTTGTGCTAATGCCGGTGCATCATTAGTACCATCCCCTACCATTGCCACAAGATGACCATTTTGCTGCTCGCGGCGAATACAGGCCAGTTTGTCTTCTGGTTTAGCCTCGGCGATATAGTCATCTACGCCAGCTTCAGCTGCAATTGCAGCCGCAGTCAGAGGATTATCACCGGTAATCATAACGGTCTTGATTCCCATCTCTCTCAGGCGTGCAAATTTTTCTTTAATGCTGGGTTTGACCACATCAGATAGTTCAATCACTCCAAGAATATTCTGGTTTAAACTGACTACCAGTGGCGTTGCACCTTTGGAGGCTACCTGCTCTACCCGTGTTTTCAGTTCAGGATTATTTTCAAGAGACTGAGAGGTAAATTTCAAGATTGCATCTATGGCTCCTTTGCGGATTTGCTGGCCAGTTTCCAGATTAATTCCAGAAATACGGCTGGCGGCATTGAAAGCAATAAATTCGGCTTGTTCTGGCTGGTGCACATGCTCGCCCAGTTCTTTTGCCAGAGACACCACAGATTTACCTTCTGGTGTAGGATCAGCAAATGATGTTAATACTGCTGCCTGACGTAGCTCAGATGGTGTTACGCCAGTTAGTGGATAAAATGCAGTTGCCTGACGGTCTCCATAAGTAATGGTTCCGGTTTTATCCAGTAATAGCACATCGACATCTCCCGCTACTTCAACCGCCTTGCCAGATTTGGCAATCAGATTGGCTTTTAATGCGCGGTTCATGCCAGCAATACCAATGGCAGGCAATAAACCACCAATCGTTGTCGGAATCAGGCAGACCAGTAAGGCCACCAGTACAATCGGATCAAGAATAATACCTAGAGATCTGGCTATGACCGGCAGGGTTGCTACCACCAGCACAAAGGTTAGGGTCATAACCGTCAATAAAATCCCCAGAGCAATCTCATTGGGAGTTTTCTGGCGGTTTGAGCCCTCAACCAGTGCAATCATCCGGTCCAGGAAACTATGTCCAGTTTCAGCAGTGACCTGTACAATAATGCGGTCAGTCAGAACTTTGGTTCCTCCGATCACACCAGAACGGTCCGTCCCTGCTTCACGCAGTACGGGTGCAGATTCGCCAGTAACCGCAGCTTCATTAATCGTGGCAAAGCCATGCACAATTTCACCGTCTGCAGGAATCAGCTCCCCTGCCCGGATTTCTATTAAATCATTTAGAGCCAGTACTGTAGCAGCAATCTGTTCGCCCTCCTTATCCTGCAAGGTTTTTAAACGTCGGGCCGTGAGGTTCTGACGAGCCTGCCGCAGGGAAGCTGCCTGCCCGCGTCCTTTGGCCTCTGCTACAGCTTCTGCATAATTGGCAAATAAGACCGTAATAAAAAGAATAAAAGTAACAGTCATCCCAAAAAACAGCTGGGTCTGTCCGAACACTGTACTGAACAATGTAATCAAGGTTCCCAGCCATACCACTGCCATTACCGGATTTTTAATCATGTGCTGTGGGAGCAGTTTAATAAAGGCATTTTTCCAGGCAGTGCTCTGGTATAGAGCAGGAACTTTTTGTGTTTGATTCACAGATTTCATTATTTTCCCCTTAGCCCTGAACCAGTAGTAAATGGTCAGCAATGGGTCCCAAGATCAAGACGGGCATGAATTGTAAAAGAGTTAGCATGACCACAATAGCAATCAGTGTTAAGGCAAACGTTGGCGTTTCTACTTTCAGACTGCCTGCACTTTCAGGTGCCTGCCGTTTAACTGCCAGACGCGCAGCAATCAGTAAAGGAATAATCAGTGCCGGAAAGCAGCCTGCCAGCAGTGCAATACTACAGCTGATATTCCACCAGACAGTATTATCAGCCAGTCCTTCAAACCCAGAACCATTATTGGCAAAGGCCGAAACATATTCATAAAATACCTGGCTGATTGCATGACTCCCGGGATTACTGTTACCAGTAAGTTCAGGAAAGAACAGGCTTATTGCAGTGAACAGTAAAATAATTACTGGCTGAATAAGAATAACCACAGCCAGTAATCTGATTTCAGGCGCTTCCACTTTTCGGCCGAATAGCTCTGGTGTACGACCTGTCATCAGCCCGGCAATAAATACCGCCAGGAACAGATAGACCAAAAACTGCTGCAAGCCACAACCAATTCCACCCCAGATGGCATTGATCAACATGTTTGACAATGCAACCAGTCCAGTCAATGGTGCGGATGAATCATGCATCATATTGACAGAACCATTATTCACCTGCGTTGTCACAGCAGCCCAGAGTGCTGAAGAACTCTCAGCAAAGCGGACTTCTTTACCTTCCATTGATGAGATATTTGTGGCTGTATCAGATAAGCTTTCTGACCAGATTGCGCCAGTCGCCGAGATGACTGACATCAGCAGCATTGAACCAAATACAAAGCCTGCAAATTTTGGACGTCTGGTCAAAAAACCCAGCATGACAATAATAGAAACTGGA
>NZ_DJJJ01000014.1:0-2808 GCF_002434085.1 Acinetobacter sp. UBA6571
ACAAAATTATTTACAGGCTCTAATTTTTACAAAAGTTAAAATATCTTTGTAATTGTTTAGATTGATCGACAGCATAAATTTTATTTTCCAAAATAATTATCTGTTCTTCATTTTCAATCATTAAATCAATCTGGCCATAATCATTAAATCTTTGCTCCTTTTTTGTTTTTATATTACCTCTAATCTTAAAATCTAATTTAAAAAACTCTACAAAACTTTTTAAGAATAAATCTTTTTGCCCATGTGTTCCCTCAGGATCTAATAACTCTTTCAAAATTGGGGTATGGGTGAATACTTCACTATTTGATACTCCACAGATTTTTAATAGATTGAAGTTATTACCATGACTATTGTTTTCTTCTAGAATATTTAGAGTGGACTGAATGATCTGACTAATTTTACTGTTCATTTACCTACTCAAAAAAATAAGGGCTGATTACTCAGCCCTTATTTTTAACTCATCTTATCTTAATTTTCAAAGAAAATCAGAGCATTGCTTTTACACTTGGGAAACGTCTTTCGACTTTTCCCTCTCGCTTATTAAGTCAATTGAGCAGCAGAGATCTTTTTAGTGTCAACCTTGCTTGCTTCAGATGTATAGTCAGACATTTGATCAAAGTTCAGATACTTATAAATATCTGCTGCCATGCTATCAATTTGAGAAGCATACTGCTGATATTCTTCCGGTGTAGGAAGTTTACCCAGTACAGCAGCCACAGACGCCAGCTCAGCAGAAGCCAAGTAAACATTTGCACCCTGACCCAGTCGGTTCGGGAAGTTACGGGTAGATGTTGAAACAACAGTAGTATTTGGTGCTACACGTGCCTGGTTACCCATACACAGTGAACAGCCTGGCATTTCAGTACGTGCGCCAGCTTTACCATAAGTGTTGTAGAACCCTTCTTCCATTAACTGACGTTCATCCATACGAGTTGGAGGAGCCAGCCACAGACGAGTAGATAAAGAACCACCAGGTACTTTGTCTAGAAGTTTACCCGCTGCACGGAAGTGACCGATATTGGTCATACAAGAACCGATGAATACTTCATCAATCTTGTCACCTTGTACCTGAGAAAGCAGTTTTGCATCATCTGGATCGTTCGGACAGCAAAGAATAGGTTCTTTGATATCAGCCAGGTCAATTTCATATACTTTAGTATATTCAGCATCAGCATCAGCTTTAAGCAAGCTTGGGTTAGCAAGCCATTTTTCCATGTTTTCAACACGGCGTGCCATAGTACGAGCATCGCCATAACCTTCAGAAATCATCCATTTTAACATGGTGATATTTGAACGAAGGTATTCAGCAACTTTCTCTTCAGAAAGCGTGATCGCACAGCCAGCAGCAGAACGCTCAGCAGAAGCATCGGAAAGTTCAAATGCCTGTTCAACAGTCAGGTCATTTTCCATTTCTGACAGGTCGATCTCAAGAATACGACCAGAAAAAATATTTTTCTTACCTTTCTTCTCGACAGTCAGGTCACCTGCCTGAATTGCATAGTAAGGAATTGCATGTACCAGATCACGCAGGGTGATACCAGGCTGCATTTTGCCTTTAAATTTCACCAGTACAGACTCTGGCATGTCAAGAGGCATTACACCAGTTGCAGCAGCAAATGCTACCAGACCTGAACCCGCCGGGAATGAAATACCGATTGGAAAACGGGTATGTGAGTCACCGCCAGTACCTACAGTATCTGGAAGAAGCATACGGTTTAGCCAAGAGTGGATAATACCGTCACCTGGACGCAGAGAAACACCGCCACGGTTCATGATGAAGTCCGGAAGCGTATGCTGCATCTGTACGTCTACTGGTTTTGGATACGCAGCTGTGTGACAGAAAGACTGCATGACCAGGTCCGCAGAGAAACCTAAACAAGCCAAGTCTTTTAACTCGTCACGAGTCATAGGGCCAGTTGTATCCTGAGAACCTACAGTCGTCATTTTCGGTTCACAGTAAGTACCCGGACGAACACCTTCACCTTCTGGAAGACCACAAGCGCGACCTACCATCTTCTGGGCCAGTGTAAAGCCTTTACCAGTATCTGCTGGCTGTACAGGTGTACGGAACAGTGTAGAAGGACCAAGGCCCAATGCTTCACGTGCTTTCGCTGTCAGGCCACGGCCAATAATCAGGTTGATACGGCCGCCTGCACGTACTTCATCTAGAAGTACTGGAGTTTTCAGTTCAGATTCAGCGATTTGTTCGCCGTTTTTGAACGCAGTAACTTTAGCTTCGTCTTTATTGACTTTAAGAACGATTTCATCGCCCATGTTCATTTCAGAAACATCGATCTCAACTGGTAATGCACCAGCATCTTCCATCGTGTTAAAGAAAATAGGAGCAATTTTACCACCTAAGCACACGCCACCATCTTTTTTGTTTGGAATGTGCGGAATTTCTTCACCAAAGAACCAAAGCACAGAGTTGGTTGCAGACTTACGGCTTGAACCTGTACCAACTACGTCACCTACATACGCAACCTGGTTGCCTTTAGCGATCAGGTCTTTAATCTGGCTTAATGGACCAACTTCACCCTGTTTTTCAGGATTGATACCGTCACGTTCATTCTTCAGCATTGCATTTGCATGTAATGGAATGTCTGGACGGCTCCAGGCATCCTGTGCTGGAGACAGGTCATCAGTGTTGGTTTCACCTGTTACTTTAAATACAGTAATTTTGATTTCTTCAGGAACATCTTTACGGCTAGTAAACCATTCAGCATCTGCCCAAGATTGTAAAACTGCTTTTGCATTTGCATTTCCAGCTTTAGCTTTATCTGCCACGTCATGGAATGCATCAAATAC
>NZ_DJJJ01000046.1:0-3625 GCF_002434085.1 Acinetobacter sp. UBA6571
ACAAAATTATTTACAGGCTCTTCTATAAATTTACGTCCAGATTTATATAGTCTAATAATTTGATCTAAATTAATTAACCGAGCCTCATGTAACTTTACTAGATAACAAATAAAATCATAGTCAACATAATCCAACCTAGCTAGTTCTTGTGCTGCCCTATCAAGAACTAATCTCCTAACTCCATATTTCTCAAAAAAGTTTTCGAAAAATCTATTTGTTGAATCAAGTTTAGCCGTATAATCTTTATGCGCCAAAGCTGTGATTTCTTGTCGTTTAAAAAATATACCAATAATTCCAACTAAGGCACCAAGCAGTCCAACGATATGAGTAATTTCCATTAGCCCCTCTAAGCAGTAACAACTACTGGTATTTCAAAAGAAATAGGATCTGTATATTCCGCACACATAATATTTATTTTTATTACACCTTCATCAATAGCGTTAGGAACTAGATAATAATTATCAAATTTTATTTTTCTTGTATGTAAAAGTGAATTAGTTGTAATGTAAATAGTATTTTCATCGGAGTAGCTATCACTTAAGCCCATATTTACTTTTGGCATTAAACTTCCGTAATCTATAGTCGCTAAGTTTTTTAACACTCCTGACATATATTCCTGCTGTCTTGCCTCGGGTGACTTAATATTTGGAATCAAACTTTTCTGTATGTTCTTTTGATACCATTTAATATCTTCATCAGATTTATCATCAATAATTGTAATAAAATTTGGAAATTCGATTTCTACACTAATCATGTTAGCCAAATTATTACCAATATTTTCAACAGCAATATTTAACTGACTTGATCTTACTTCTAACTGATGAAGTGCTCTTAAAGCGTGATTATGATTATTTATATCTACTTCTGAAATAGCATCAACTTCATCATTATATTCTTGAATATATTTTTTTATATCATGCATTCCCAAAATTGAATGAGTTGTCAATAAATCTCCTGCACGTCGCATTTCCATGCGAGTGGAAATTCTTTCAGGTTTTTCATAGTAGTCATCCTCCCTTAATTTGAACCAAAATAGCTCTATTTGATCAAACTCTTCTATTGAAGTATTCGCTATGTCATTAATGCTTACTTTAAGTAAAGGTTGTTTTACTTTAATCGACTCTTTAATACGTTCATTTTCTTCGCGGAGTTTTCTATTTTCCTCACTGAGCTTAGCTAGTTCTTCAGCAAGTTGACCTGAAATTTGGTTTCCTCTGATCCAACCGCCCCCCCGATGCTTTCTCATGTTTTTATAAAGTGAATTTGAAATCTTATGTTTTAAATCATCTACCGTATCCCAAAATTCGCACAAACGATCAGTCAGAACCTTTTCTCGAAAACGCTGTAGTTTATCAATATTTTCATTGTTAGCATCTCGTTCATGCGGGCGTGTAGGAACATTATCATTACGAACAAAACAAAGTATCTTTAACCCTTTACTGATAGCGTAATCGAACTCTTTTTCTGTAAAGCTAATCCCATCTTGTTTCGAGATCGAACCGTATCGATGACCCAATATTAAAATATAAAAATCACTTGAATCAATTAAATCTTTAATAATTGTCCATTGCTCATCATTATCAGCACCAAATAATTCCATACCTACTGGAAAGTTATAAGATTCTAAAACAGTATTAATTGCGGCACTTCGCGCTTCTATTAAATCTGTATATGTTGAACTAATAAATACTTGGTACTTCGTATCTTGACTCATTTTTTCTTTATAAAATAAACATTGAATTAATTAATATTTATAGCATCTCAACAAAGTTAGATAAATACATATGTATTAGATAATTTCTTGCTTTTAAACTAAAACAGCACAGCATGGTTTTATGTTATGAATACAATTCCTGCCTAAATAGAACCTCCGCTTGAGCATCATTTAAATCAGTAAATTGACGACCGTTCTTTTCTCGATCACTGTCGCCATAGTTAAATGACATATAAAGCACACCATTTGGTTTCAAGGCAATTATCAACTTTCCTATGACTTCAGCTAAGCATTCACGCTCACAATGCAATAAAGAGGCACATGCCCAGACCCCATTATAAGCCTCATGCTCATAAGCACCTCGTTAATTAGCCATTTTATCTAACTAAAAGTTGTCTACAAAATCGGTGGCTATTCATATCAACTTCAAACGTTGAAGCTGTAAATTCTTCTGCATTCTTATTGTAGTAGTCTATTGTTTTAATTACGAATACTTAGGCTAAAAATCACAATTAGTCTACTAAAAAACAAAAAAATAAGGGAGCAAAAACTCCCTTTCTATTCACGGCTCGCCAACTTATTTTCAATCCACTGATGAATTTCATAAGCAGACCAACCGATACGATTCTGTGTAATTTTTACTTTTTTGGGAAAAGTCGGATCATAGTAAGGTGAGTATTCATCCATCATTTCATAGATTGTTGATCTACCTACACCAACAAATTTAATAACTTCTTTAATACTAATCAGTTGATTCATTTGAAAAGTTTGTCCAACAAACGCATTCATGAAATTTACTCCAAATCAATAATGCGAGCGTTACTGCTCAAATAATCAGGAGATCTGTAAAAATTAACTAATTCACTGCCCTCACACTCCCCTGTAACTCTTTATGCATATCCTGTACAAATCCATCATCTTGATTGAATTTAGGCTTTGCCTTAGTTTTTGAGTCAGTCTGAGTTTGTTCAGACTCAACAACCTCATCCGAGTAAAACTCCTCAACCAAATCCAATCCTTCCTCCGCATTCACCTCAAACTGTGCATTACTCAAGCCTAGTCGTGCTATTGCGTCCAAGGCATTTTGATTGAAGCCTACGGTTTTACTTTGTTGGTCAATCTCCTTGGCAGTTTGAATCGCTTGTTGAAGGTTTGTGCCATCTCGTAAGGTTAAATCCACATAATACACCGGCTGACGATAGCTTTGCGTAGTGGACTTTCCCCGAAGTGTCAGTTGTAGCGGTAGACATGACAGTAAGCCACCCGATGCCGCATGGTAATAGTTGAGTCTTGCTGCCAAAGTACGAATACTATTAAAACTTGTGGTTCTAAAGATGAATGTACCCAACTCATCGGATTCATCTAAATTCACATAGAGTCGGCCATACGGTTTACACAGCCCTCCTTGGGCCAATGCACATAAATCTGGAGATGGACAAGGATGATGCTCAACCCCTTGATGGGTCAGTCGCTGGCAAGTTTCTCCATTACCCACACAAACAGGTCTACCCGTTTGACGGTCAAATAGGCTGTACTCTGCACGAAGATTGAGTTCAGGATCATTAAAGATCATCCGCACTGGAATGGTTCTGATTTTTTGATTGGGTGCTTTAACTCGAAGTTGTTCATCGAGTGGATGTTTGACCCAACCACTGTCCTTATTTTGGATTTGGCTGGTAATGGTAAATTGGTCATCCTTTTCAGGGATGCGTTTACCATTTTTCTCAACCCTCTTACCGATACTGATCCGTCCTAGTATTGGCGGTGTAATCGCTAAACCTTTGATCATATTGATTTCCTCTTTTTGTAAATTGAATAGGCATAAAAAAGCCCATGCTGTAGGCATGGACTCTGATATAAGCTTGTGTGATTGAATTACTGGCTTGATGCTTGGCAGAGTAAAACTTGAAG
>NZ_DJJJ01000015.1:0-47759 GCF_002434085.1 Acinetobacter sp. UBA6571
AGCTTTTCACGTAAACGCTGGTTTGCACTTACACCACCTGCTATTACCAAACGGTTTAACCCGGTCTGTTTTAATGCCTTGACTGATTTTTTTACTAAAGTATCGACAATAGCTTCTTGAAAACTGGCAGCAATATCGGCTTCACGATTTTGGCCTCCAACTTTTTTAAGCTGGACCGAAACAGCAGTTTTTAAGCCACTAAATGAAAAGGTCAGACCCTGGTGTAACATCGGACGTGGAAAATCAAATGCAGTCGGATTACCCTGCTGGGCAAGCCTGGCAATATTGGGTCCTCCCGGATACGGCAGATTCATCATTTTCGCGACTTTATCAAAAGCCTCACCGGCGGCATCATCAATAGACTCACCCAGTAATTCATATTGTCCGATACCATAAGCTGCCATTAACTGGGAATGCCCACCTGAAACCAGAAGCGCGACAAATGGGAATTCAGGTGGAGTATCTGAAAGTAAAGGCGCCAGCATATGGCCTTCCATATGATGAACCCCAATTGCCGGTTTGTTCAAGGCAAATGCCAGAGTACGTCCGAAAAGTGCTCCGGTCATTAGCGCGCCCATTAAACCTGGCCCACGGGTATAGGCAACTGCATCAATTTCAGTCTTTTTAACACCGCTTTGTATCAGCAGCTCATCTAAAAGCGGAATCAGCTTGCGTACATGATCCCGTGAAGCCAGCTCCGGCACTACTCCACCATACTCTGCATGCAGCTTGATCTGGCTATAAAGTACTTGCCCACGCAAACCCTGCTCGCTGTCATAAAGAGCCAATCCGGTTTCATCACAAGAAGTTTCCAAGCCTAAAACAATCATTAAACTGCCTTTATCCAATGCGAAAAAATAATGCAGAAACTATTATAGACTTGTGGTATGAGAAGTAAATGAGTAAAATAATGGCCTTCACTTGTGTATGCGGGCAATCCTGCCTGTGTACTTATCCATAAACTTAGAGGATTCTTCATGCCACAAGTTAAGTTGAAAGAAGGCGAACCAGTAGACGTAGCTATCCGTCGTTTCAAACGTTCATGCGAAAAAGCAGGTGTTCTTGCTGACGTTCGTAAGCGTGAATTCTACGAAAAACCAACTCAAGAACGTAAGCGTAAAAAAGCTGCTGCAGTTAAGCGTTACCAGAAAAAACTGGCTCGTGAATCTGTACGTACTACTCGCCTTTACTAATTAATTTGTGACTGATTACTGCCTGGAAAATATTATGACTACTTTAAAAGAACAGATTACTGATGCATTGAAAACTGCAATGCGTGCCAAAGCTATGGCAACAGTGACTGTTTTTCGTGGTCTGCAGGCAGCCATCAAGCAAATCGAAATTGATGAACGCAAAGAGCTTGATGATTCTCAGGTTCTTGCGGTCATTGAGAAACAGATCAAGCAACGTAAAGAGTCAGTAAAAGCCTATCAGGGCGCTGGCCGCGAAGATTTAGCTAGTAAAGAACAAGCCGAGATTGAGATTATTTCCCAATTTCTACCAGCAGCTATGACTGAGGAAGAACTTGATTCTCTCATTGAGCAAACAATTGCTGCTCAAGGAGCGACTAGCATGAAAGATATGGGTAAGGTGATGAATTCTCTACGTCCGATCATAGCCGGACGTGCCGACCCTTCTGCTGTTTCAGGCAAAATCAAGGCCAAGCTTTCTTAACACCCTGGTTTCTATCATTTAGATTTTTAATTGGCGCTCCTGTTGCATCTGATTTAATCGCGCATCAATTCTGGCAGACATCGCATTATTATTTTTTGCCAGTCGCTGTGCATGCAACATCGACTTAATTGCCGCTTCTTCTTCTCCACTCCAGTATTCCACCTCAGCACGATAACGTAATACATTCACAGCTTTTAAGGCTGAAGCCGGCTCAAGTGCAGCTGCCTGTTGCATTAAATGCCATCCATATACATCTCTTGGATTATTATTAGTAAAGCGCTGTACCAGTTTAATTACTTGTTTTGGCTGCTGTTGCCGGATTAGTACTTCAGCCAGTTTATAAGCTAATGACCGATTTTCTGGCATGATGCGCTGTAACGGGCTAATTGTATTTAAAGCCAGATCTATCTTGTTTTGTCCAAGATAAATATCAATCTGTATAAGAGAAATCAGCGGATGTGGACGGTTTGCCATTTTTGCCTGATTTAATGCTGTTTGTGCCTGACCATAATCGCCCTGCTGTTCATAAAATGCAGCTAACGCCAACTGGCCTGCAAAGCTGCCCTGTTTTGCCAAAATAGACAGCTGATTTTCAGTTGCCTGATGAGCGACCACCGCAGTATAAAGCTTAACAATTTCAAAATCAGGGTCAGATAAACTACTTTTTACTTTAGGCAACTGGTTAGCCCGTAGTCTTGCTTCGCTCATGCGCTGTGAGGTTAAGGGATGAGTGAGCCAAAAGTCTGGCATAAAACTGACACGGCTAGTAGAACGGTTCATCAGCTCAAAAAAATCTGCCATGCCTTGTGGATTGTAGCCAGCCGAGTACATATATTGCATGCCTATACGGTCTGCTTCACGTTCCTGGTTGCGGCTGTAGGTTAGCTGTTTATCCATTAAGGCAGCTTGAGTACCGAGCATAACTGCTGTGCCTGCTTCTCCATCAGCCTGTGAAGCAATGGCTGCTCCCACCAAAACACCAGCCAGTGCAAGCAGCCCTTGGCCTTTAAATGCCTCTTTAGAACGGCTGTAATGGCGCTGGGTAACATGCGCAATCTCATGCGCCATCACCCCTGCCACCTCATCAATATTACGGGCGGAAGTTACCATCCCCGTATTAATTGCAAACAGCCCGCCCGGCACAGCGAAAGCATTAATTTGAGAATCTTTAATTAGTACTAGTCCAATTGGCTGCCCTGCTTGAGTCTGACTTAAAATACGGGTGAAAATAGAATATAACTGGTCTTCAAGCCAGGGGTTTTGCATGACCGGCATTTGTTTATGAACTTCACGATAAACTTTTTCACCAATGAAGCGTTCTTGCTGCTGATCAATTAACCCTACTCCTCCACCAATATCAGGTACTTCTACCTGACCAAATGAAGAAGGAGCGTCAAAAGTAAGTGCTGGACTGAAAGTGGTCAGACTGCTCAGTCCTGCTGCAAGCAAAAACTTTTTCAATCTTGATTCCATAGCTGAATTCATCTTTAGCTAATATAACACTCAATATTGAAGAAAAATGCAGTGAAGTGTTATGAAGCTTTAGTTAAAGCCAGGGTTAACCAGATACCGTGGAATTTGGCCTTCTAGAGCCTGTACCAAGTTCTGATAAGCCAGCTCGGCCATTTTTTTACGGGTTTCTCCAGTTGCAGAACCCACATGAGGCAGAGTAACAACATTCGACAGGTTAAAAAGTTCAGATTCTTGTAAAGGTTCTTTGCTATAAACATCCAGACCGGCAGCAAAAATCTTGTTCTGTTTTAGAGTATTGATCAGTGCTGCTTCATCTATAACTGAACCACGTGCAATATTGACGAATACAGCATGGGATTGCATCTGATCAAATTCTGCCTGGCCGATGAGAGCTTTAGATTCATGATTTAAGTCGACTGCCATGACTATAAAATCAGAGTGCTGAAGCAGTTCACTCATTGAACAATATTTTGCTGCAAGAGGCTGGGCAAGTTCAGGTTGCTCACGGCGGTTATGATACAGAATATCCATATTAAAACCATAATGTCCACGACGTGCGACTGCCGCACCAATATTCCCCAAACCAATAATACCTAAAGTTTTGCCAAAAATATCTTGACCAAACTGCTCAGTACCCGCCGTACGTTTCCACTGACCCTGCTTGGTCCATTGGTCCAGATAAGGTACTCTGCGTGCTGCACTCATCAATAAACTAAAAGCCAAATCAGCAGTAGTCTCTGTTAAGACATGCGGAGTATTTGAAAGCCAGATTTTTTTCTGGTTTAGATAATCCACATCATAATTATCATAACCAACACTTACAGTTGAAATAACCTTAAGCTGCTGTGCACTCGCCAGGTTAGATTTATTCAGCACTCGTCCCGAACCAATCATGCCATCAGCATTTGTTACTGCCTGACGGATTTGCTCATTAATATCACCTGATTTAGGATTTAATACCTGAACTTCATATTGCTGTTGCAAACGCTCAAGAATGGCCTGATCAATCTGGCTAAATACGACTACGCGCTTTTTATCCATTTTTGTATTCCTATTTCTCTGCTATTCCATCTTTTTATACATAAATTGCCACAGGCGTTTCTTCAGTAACGGTTTATCCAGCATTTCCTGCAAACTGGCTAAACGGATAACTTTTGAATGATTCAGATATGGAATATCACCTAGGCTTAACACTGATTTTTCATAGGCAATAGCATCAATAAAACCTTGTACATAGCAACCTACACCACGATTATCCTGAAAATTGGGCAATGGGAAAGGCCATTCCAGCAAACTATACTGTCCTGACAAGCTACGCTGAATATTTAACCATAGCTGTTGCTGCGGCTCAGTTAGACGGGTAGCATTTATTAAAATTGTACAGTGCGCCAAACTATAAGCCTGCACACTAAAAGCTTCAACTTCTACTATAGGATTGACAGCCTCTACAGCATTTGCATCCTTGGAAGCTGCTGACAGGTGCTCTTTTTCAGCTTGGGGTGGTAGTTTATCAACAGCTACCTGCTCAACAATATCCGTGATTTTTTTTTGCAGGTTTTCTGTAGCAGAATCAGGCTTAACATCTTTTACATGATCATGAAAATGTAACGGCTCAACCCGTGCTGTCTGATCACGCCAGATTGGTGTATTGCCAAGGCGTGCTGATACAGTACCTCGAGGAATCCAGACATCAATTCCTAAAGTTGCCAGTATTTTCCGCTCATGCCCAATCATGTTACTACCCTAATTTTCCTGAAAGCTATTCTAACGGGCTTTTATATGCTTTGCTGTAGTTTCTGGCCGGTTCAGATATTTTATTCATTCATCATGGTGCATATTCTGATTTAATAAAATCGTCACCAGTTTCAAATAATCATGACACTATTCTTCTTTTGCATCTGGTCAATAATTTCTCTGGTTTCAAAACCCAATCGCCAGTAGAGCAACTCTAGTACATCGAGCTCATCTTGGGTAATAATCCGGTCATGCCACAGGCAAAGCTCGGCAATTCCCAGCATACTTAACCGGTCACGCAGTAATAGCCCCGCAATATCATTTAAAATCTCTGCCAAATCGAGCGGCTCATCAGAAATTTCTTCATATAAAGACAGCTCATCCAGAGTAAGAACCTGCTGTAAAATTCTATATCGCACATCTAGCTGGTTTGGACTATTAATCTGCTGTACATGCAATAGTGCGTCGACCAGCCGTACAATCTGCGGTTTAGCGTCTTCTAAAGATACAGGCATGTGCAAAGGCATCAGATTTAGCTCATATTTAACTTTTTCGAGCAATAAAGCATCGAGTAGTCCAATTTCGCCATCTTCTTGAATAATTTTTGCCAGTCGGGTTAGAAATTGACGGGCAATAGATGCGGGCATATGACCAATATTTTTACAGGCCTCTAAAAAAATCTGGATATGTACACGACCGTCCAGATTCAGCAATGCATCCACAATTGCACGGCTAACTTCAGCTTCTTTAGGAATAAATTCCCGATATTGACGAATCATCAAGATCGCAACCATAACTTCTCTTGACCCAGTAGCAGTCAACATAGCACGCTGGATCAGCTCGGGGCGCTTCATGCCACGACGTATTTCAGGCTTGAGAGGTTTGATTGCATCATTAATAGCAAAGCTGATAGGAGACAAACGTAATAAAGGTAGCGGTTGTGGAGAAGTCCAAGGATTGTAGACTTCTCCATTAATTTCTTCTAGAGAACGAAACAGGCTAAAAAATGGTTGGCTACGCAGCTTTTTCAGGTTTTCAAGCTGCAAGTCTTGTAGTAAGGCAGGATTTAGTTCATAAATTCTTTCTTCAATATTGGGATGAATATTCATCCAGCTCTGCGGACTCAATGAGTTGGCAAAACACATATGGGCAATTGATTCTGAATATTCACTATGAATCTGTGAACCTGCATGATGCACATAAATTCGGAGTAAAGTCTGAATATTGGCATCGTTTTGAATGAGACGCTTGGTTTTAAAATCATTCCGGAAGGTACGTCCACCTAAAGTCAGATATTTGATCAGACGAGTCACCAACACGCCCAAACTGCCAACCAGCCAGATAATACCTCCTATTGCGACAAACGTTGTTTCAAATTGGTGACGTTTATTAATAGTAGTTTTTCGAAACCCCAATTTGGCAATTTTACTCCCCCATTGGCTAAAAGTAGTCAGGCTACTATAAACGATCTTAAGCCGGGTATTTTCAGCTGTTTCGCCAGAAAGTATCTGGTTAAACTCATGACTGAGTAACCCATAAAGTTCTAGCTCATCGAGGTTTTGCAATGCTCCCCATGTCAACACAATTACAATATCTTGGGGATGGAAGCCAGCGGTTAAAGCATTTACACCGATCTCATCCGGCAGCACATATAAAGTTGGAGGATTGATCATGAACTTTTGTGCCAAATGTTCATTTAAATGAATGGCTACACTTTCCTCAGGTGTGCTTTCAATCAGATTAAGACGCCGAGCTTTTAGCTGTTTAGCAAGCGTATGCCCCCCAGAACGAAATACATAGCGTTCATAGGCAACCGAACCACCCATTACCAGTAATAACAATAAGATCAGATAAGGGCTGAATACATGCCACATGACAGCTTGTTCAGGATCAAAAAAATGAACTATTAGACCCAACAGGCTATTGAGAATAAATATACTTAAGATGATCGCAAGCAGACAAATGCTCATGGACCACATCATATTTTTATTAGTAATTAAATAATGGCTGACGTCTTTCAATGTAAAATTTCCTAATTACATTGTTTTGCCTATCTTAAAGTAAAAAAGCGGGCAAGACCCGCTTTTTAACGTGTTTGCGCTTACTCTTCCCTGATTCCGGTCAAATCAACAGAAGCGGCATCAATATTGACATCGATATACGGGTCTTTACCCTTTTTGGCCATATCGTTTCTCAATTTTTCCAGATCTTCCAGATAAATTTCATCAATATTGCCTGTCACATATATACCATCAAATACAGAACAGTCAAACTCGGTCAGATGAGGAACTTTCTTGGTACGAACAGCATCTTTCAAATCTTCCAGATCCTGAAAAATCAACCGGTCAGCACCAATAATTTCACGCACTTCCTCAACACTCCGGCCTGACGCAATCAGTTCAAATTTGGCCGGCATGTCAATCCCGTAAACATTCGGATACATGACTTCTGGTGCAGCCGAAGCAAAAAAGACCTGTTTGGCTCCAGAATCACGCGCCATCTGAATGATTTCGTTACAGGTAGTACCGCGAACAATTGAGTCATCTACCAGCAAGACATTTTTGCCTTTGAACTCCAACTCAACCGGGTTTAATTTTTGGCGTACAGATTTCTTACGCTGCTGCTGCCCCGGCATGATGAAGGTTCGTCCGATATAGCGGTTCTTCATAAAACCTTCGCGGAATTTCACCCCGAGAATATTAGCCAACTCCAATGCAGATGTACGGCTGGTATCTGGAATAGGAATCACCACGTCAATATCATGATTTTCGCCCCACTCACGCAAAATTTTTGCTGCAAGTGTTTCTCCCATGCGTAAACGGGATTTATACACCGAAATACCATCAATAATGGCATCAGGACGTGCGAAATAAACATATTCAAAGATACATGGGCGATAAGAAGGGTTCTTGGCACATTGCTGGGTAAATAGCTGACCTTGTGAATCAATAAAGATGGCCTCACCTGGTGCTACATCACGCTCGATTTTAAAACCCAGCGCAGTAATTGCCACAGATTCTGAAGCAATAATATATTCAGTACCTTCTTCTGTTTCACGTGATCCATAAATTAAAGGGCGAATCCCGTTAGGATCGCGAAACCCGACTACACCATGTCCGGTAATCATGGCTACTACACCGTAAGCTCCCTTACAGCGGTCATGCACACGGCTTACAGCATGGAAAATATCTTCTGCACATGGCTCTAACTTGCCACTCTTCTGTAACTCATGGGCAAATACATTAAGCAGCACTTCTGAATCCGAATCAGTGTTCATATGACGCAAGTCAGTTTTGAACAGGTCTTCATGAATGTCTTTTGCATTTACCAGATTACCGTTATGTGCCAAGGTAATCCCATAAGGTGAATTTACATAAAATGGCTGGGCTTCGGCACTACTTGATGAACCCGCAGTAGGATAACGTACATGTCCGATGCCGTAATTACCCAGCAAGGCGCGCATATGACGCGTATGGAATACATCGCGTACCATACCATTATCTTTTCTCAAGAAAAGACGTCCTTCATGGCAGGTTACAATCCCAGCTGCATCTTGTCCACGATGTTGCAACATCGTCAAAGCATCAAACAACATTTGGTTAACTGGCGCTTTACCGGCTATACCAACTACTCCACACATAACAACCTCGCAGACAGGCTAGGATTAATAAAAAGGATTATTTGTTGAATGGTTTGAACGCTCACTGGCAGCTGTATCATTGGACTCACGCCGAGAAGGAGAAGATGCAGGCTGTTGTTCAGACTTCATTTCATCTAATGCATGATTCGCCACATTTTTAGAAATTTCAGTTGCCATAGGCGCATAAGGTAATAAAGCTTGTATCAGTCTGGACTGCTTCCAGTGAGGAGAACTTTCCACCCAAGGGCCCAAGCCTTGCATAGTAATCAAGACTACCAGCAGGCCTTTAAGCGAACCAAAAGCTCCACCAGCCAAACGGTTTAATGGACCTAATTTAAAAGTTTTCAGAATACCATTCAGAAATGCAGTGACAATCCAAGTCAGCACAACAATGATCAGGGCAATAAATGCAAAGGCGGCAATTTTCTGGACCACCGGATCATGACTGAGTACCACCATAGAAGGCGCGAGAATATTGGCATATTTTGCACCAATAATCAGTGCAAATACCCATCCTACCAAGTTCGCAAAGGCCTTTACAAATCCTTGTCGCAAACCGTTGAGCCCTCCAATGAGCAGGATAATCAGGATAACTATATCGATGGTATTCATAAATTAATTCATGGCATCAACACAGTCTTTGATCAAATTTGGTCCAGTATAGATAAGACCACTGTAAATCTGTACAAGCTGGGCACCATACTGTTGTTTTACAGCAGCCTGGTTTCCAGACACAATCCCACCCACACCCACCAGAGCGACCTGACCTTTTAGTCTTTTCGCAAATTCCTGCAAACACTGGTTACTTTTCTCAAATACTGGTGCACCAGACAATCCACCGCTCTCATCTGCACAGGCCAAACCCTCTACTCCTTCACGGGATAAAGTAGTGTTGGTCACAATCAGCCCATCAATTTTGAAGATAACCAGCTGGGAAGCAATAAATTCAATATCCTGCTGGCTCAGATCCGGCGCAACTTTTAAAACTAGAGGCACATAATGCTGATATTGCTCTGCGAGCTCAAGCTGTCGGTTTTTCAATGTTTTAAGCAACTCGGTCAAAGCATGACCACTTTGCAGATCGCGTAAATTTTTGGTATTTGGGGAAGAAATATTTACTGTCACATAAGAAGCATAATTATATACTTTTTCAAGACAGGTCAGATAGTCCGAAACTGCATTTTCTACAGGGGTATCAGCGTTTTTACCGATGTTAATTCCCAGAATGCCTTTATATTTCGCTGCTTTTACATTCTCAACCAGCCGATCAACACCATCATTATTAAAACCCATACGGTTAATGATGGCCTTTGCCTCAGGAATCCTAAATAAACGTGGCTGAGCATTACCGGTTTGGGGACGTGGAGTAACTGTTCCGATTTCAATAAAACCGAAACCCAATGCAGCTAAAGCATCAATATAAGCGCCATTTTTATCCAAACCTGCTGCTAGTCCGACCGGGTTGGGAAATTCGATTCCCATACAGGTCACAGGCTTATGGGCAACTGTCTGATGTCCAATTCCAAACTTATGGGCTGATTTTAGCAATGATAAGGTCAGTTCATGTGCACGCTCTGGTGCTAGCGAAAACAACATGGGGCGGGCCAGAGAATAGAACATATCAGCAAAAATCTACCGCTTTACAAGTTGCCATATTATAGGCACAGGTTACATAAAAGGCTATGCCTGAACTATGTTTATTTTTACAGCTTATTGCACGGTCACAATGAGCCTGATTTGCTGGTTTTGATTTATAAGCTCCATTTTTTCAATATTTAAACCCATCTGTGCCATTTGGGTTAGGAAGTTGGCTAATACAGCATAATTATCATGCTGCACTGAAATCTGAAGCTGCTTTCCGGTGGCCTGGATACTGGCTGATAACCCCTGCTGTTGAGAAATACGCTGCACCTTCTCTACCGGCGTCAGCTGCGACTCTCCCGCTGGTTTCATGGTTACTGCATTGGTCTGCATCCGGACCATAAGATCCTTGAGGTCATTTAAACGTTTTTGCTGGTCATCCGCAGCTTTATGCATGGTCCAGAGTGACCATCCAACGGCTGTGACCAGCACAAAGACTGTGGTAAAAATTACCATGATTCTTTCGCGCAGAGAAAGTCCGTCCAGATAGTCTTCTATACGCTCAGCTAGGTTTTTCCATGAATGGTCTATTTTCTCAAATATTTTCATTATTGTACTTTCACCAAACCGATTACTCCCGCCCCCTGGGTTTGTACATTACCAAGTTCAGCTTTAAAACCTTGCTGGTTTAACTGCTGGGTAAGTGCCTGCAACTGTTCAGATGAACTGGCTTTCAAATCAAGACTTAATATTGATGACTCATATCCTACCCGCTCTGCCAGAATCTGCTGCTGGGCCAAGATTGGGCCAACCCGGCTCAAAATTTGCAGTGCCTCAGTATTTGCACTACGGCTCATACGCAATTGGCTTTCAAACTGACTTTGTATATTTTCTTCAGTAATACGGCTATTGGGTCCAAACCAGTCTTGATACTGGTCAATTGCCTGTATCGCAGTCTGATCAGCCAGTTTTTTTAATTTTGACCAGCGTAATACATCATAACTCAACTGTACTATAAGAATGGCACAAAATACTGCTGCACAAGCTTTCCAATAACCAGAAAACTGTTCACTTTTTTGTGCTTTAGGCAAAATATTGAAGGGATGCTGTTTAGGCTTTTTAATAGGCTCGAACTGATAACTAAAGTACTGTCTCTGCTCTTGAGTAGTTACTGCATCTAGTACTATTTGCTGATCTGGACTCAGCCCGCTACAACGGAAACGGGTCTCCGGATGAATAAATTCCAGATAAACTCCAAGCTCATCTATTGAATTGCCACTAAACTCATTTTCACGTGCAAGTAACCGCTGATGAATATTTGCAAGTATAGTTTCACCGGGATCAGGCTGGGGTAAAACCAGGAAATCTGGCAAAAGTGCAGCAACTTTTAAAGGAAGTAAATTCAGTGAATGCAGTAATGTTTCTACTAAATTCAGTGCTACTCCCATGACTGTTAATCGTTCTTCAGCAGCCTGAAAATAGTGCAGTACTTTTAGCTGATCAATCGGCTGTATTACATACTCTTCCAGCAGATAGCGTACCCCTTCTGTACCAAGCTGCTTATATTGAGATTTACTCATCTGCTGCTGAAGCAGTTGTAGCCCGCGACTTGGGAAAAAAACAACTATTTCTTCACCTTGATATATTTTAATTTCCTGAATCAGCTGTTCAAGACTCGAGCTCTCACTCCAGGCATCCCCATTTGACCATTGCCAAACTCCATTGGCTTCTGGCATCCATAAATACAACATTAAGTCTGATCTACCATTTTTCTAATTTATTTTAATGTACTGGAATAAAGTTCTGCTGTTGGACTGCCAGGCCATTTGCAATTACGGGAAGTTCATAAATTCGCGCTTCAGCCAGTGCAAAAGGATGAAATGGCTCATGAATAAGCTGCTCGGCAATATGTGCAATAACATTCATATGACACACGACAGTAATCGACTGGTAAGGTAGTTGTGCTAGCCAGTCAATCGCATCTTTTGCCTGATCATCTGGTTTAATTTTATCACAGACCAGTACCGGAACATCAGGGAAATTCTTTTGAATATGGACCAAGGTTTCTTGTGCCCGTAATAACGGACTCACAACAAAAACCTCTGGCTGTATCAGATCTTTCAAATATTTTCCAGTTTCCTCAGCCTGTGTATGACCCCGCTCAGTCAAAGGTCGCTTGCTGTCGGTTACTTGCAGCGGATGGGCTGCCTCACCATGTCGAATCAGAACCAATTGCATATACTATCCCCATTACTTCAGACCTATCATAACGTTTTTTCATGACATTTATGATATGTCTTGATGATTAGACCTGATTATGTGGCAACACAAATTCTACATCACTGCGATGACCATTTTTCATCAAAGATAAGGCTATTGTTAGTGGCGGCGCATTTTCAAAAATAACTTCATACAAAGCATTAGTGATCGGCATATATACCTCAAGCTCTTGTGCTCGTGTACGTACCTGAACGATAGTATTGATCCCTTCCGCAGTTTGTCCTAATTCCTGCGTAGCCTGTTCTAAAGTTTTGCCTTTACCCAGAGCAAAACCCACTTGATAGTTACGGCTGAGTGGACTGTTACAGGTAGCAAACAGGTCACCAACACCAGATAAACCTAAAAATGTTAAAGGATTAGCACCCAATTTGACAGCAAAACGGCTCATTTCAGCCAAGGCACGTGTAATAATCATACTTTTGGTGTTTTCACCTACATTATAGGCCGCCGCCATTCCCATCGCGACTGCATAAATATTTTTTAAAGCACCGCCAAGCTCTACTCCATGTACGTCATCACTGCCAAAAACACGAAATAAAGCGCTATGTAAAGCCTGTTGCATCGCATAACGCACCAGTTCCGAGTGGCTGGCGATTACTGTACCCGCCGGCATACCTGCCATAATTTCTTTTGCCAGGTTCGGGCCTGAAAGCACTCCATAAGGAACTTCTGGCAACTCATCACGAATAATGTCACTCATAAAGCTAAAGGTTTTAGCTTCAATTCCTTTCGTAAGCGAAACCACTGCCTGCGCACTGATAAAAGGTTTAATTTTTTGTATAACATCCCGAAAAGAATGGCTTGGAATGGCTACCAGAATAATATCACGGTCGCGTACTGCCTCTTCAAGATCAGATACTGCCTGCAATTCTTTCTCTAAAGGATAATCTGGCAAGTAGCGCTGGTTGATATGTGTCCGGTTAATTTCCCGGGCAATTTCTTCATCGCGAATCCAGATCTTGGTATCACAACCATTGCGTACAGAAATATTAGCCATAGCTGTACCAAAACTTCCACCACCCAGTACAGTGATTCTTAATGCAGTTTTACGGTCAATTTCAACAGGTTCAACCAGATCGCTAAACTTCAACTCTGACATTATTTTTATCCTTCATGTTCCATACTATGGAAACAAAATCATTCAGACCAGTAACTTACAAAATTCTGTGTATCTATCTCTGTACGCGGTGCAATTGCTTTAGCTGCTGTACCAATATAGATAATGCCTGAAATTAAATCATGTTCACGCAAATTCAAAGCTTTTTTTAGCAAGCTGGACTCTACCACAGCACCTGAACGCCACATTGTTGAAAACCCTTGCGCTTGCAGGGAAAGCAAAAAGTTCTGGATAGCTGCTCCTGAACTTAATGTTTGTTCAAAATAAGGAACTTTTGGGTGATCTTGAAAACGGGTTAACGCCAAGACCAGTAACGGAGCACGCAAAGGATGATTCTTTACCCGTTCAATCTGTGCTGCTTCCATTGTACCCATATCAGCCACTGCCTGTGATAATAGTTCACCAAATGTTTCGCGCTGCTCAGATGCAATAACCACAAAATGAGTCGGTTTTAAGCGGTGATGGTCTGGTGCTGTTAATGCTGCCTGAAAGGCGAGTTCAAGCTGTTCTGCATTTGGAGCAGGTTCAACCAGATGTCCAATTGATTGCCGCTGATGAATATTGTGATGAATCAGCTCTACAGTATTGTCTGCCATTAATTTTTAAATATAAGATTCAAGATCAAACTAGATTAGCACAATCTTTTCATTTTATTGAGTTACAGACAATCTGCCAGTAGCGCTTTTAACAGCTTTCACAAATAATATCTATAAAACTTCAATTTCCATACAACCCATTCAATATGATTCAGAGTAAATATGCTCAAATAGTTCCAATCTTTTAATAATAGTTTTAGGGTGTATGATGAAAAAAATTCTAAGTTTGGGTTCCCTATTTGCAGCTTCGCTCATGCTGACCGCCTGTGCTACCACCCCAAAAAACAGTCTGGCAATTCAGAAGGAAAATAATCAGTATGAAGTGACTGGAATTGGTAAAACCAATATTATTTCTAAAAATAATGCTATTAGTGCAGCTAACAGCACTTGTGGCAGTAAAGCAACTGCTGTAGTTGTAGATGAGAAAACCAGTTATAACGGTGTACTCAAAGGCGTGGTGGATGAGCAGACTGGCCAAATGGTACAAGCTGCTGCTGGTGTGCTCGGTGCGATTACCGGTAACCGTACAGATATCTCCCGCGACGACGATTATCAGACTGTATTAACGTTTTACTGTCGCACTAATTCATAAATAAGCTTCATAGAAAATCCCGGCATATTGACCGGGATAATTCATTTAAACACTTTAATTAACAATAACCATCTAAACGAGTAAGTGGCAGTTTCTGTCCAATTGCTTTTTCAATGGCTGGCAGATAAAACGCATCGTCTTCTGATAAAAAGCTGATACTAACACCCTGTGCACCAGCACGACCAGTACGACCAATACGATGAACATAATCATCTGACTGTTCAGGTAAAGTAAAATTAATAACATGTGAAACATTATCAACATGAATACCGCGTCCGGCCACATCAGTAGCAATCATAATGTTATGCTTGCCATTTTTGAACTGATCCAGCATTTTCAGCCGTTTATCCTGAGCAATTTCACCTGAAAGCATAACGACTTTGTAACCATCCTTTTTCAAATGATCATAGAGACGGCGCACCTGGTCACGACGATTTGCAAAGATCATAACCTTTTCAATTGGTTCATCACGTAAAATTTCTTGTAGCAGCTTATATTTGTCCCGGTTCGCTACCATATACACACGTTGTTCAACGTCGGCATTGGTTTTCTTTTCAGGTTCAATTTCTACTGTAACAGGCTCGAATAACCATTGCTGAGCCAAGTTCAGTACATCATAACTGAATGTAGCCGAGAACATTAGAGTCTGACGTTGTTCTTTACGAGGTGAAAACCGTACAATCCTTTTCACTGAAGGAATGAATCCCATATCCAGCAGACGGTCAGCTTCATCAATCACTAAAAATTCGATCTGGTCCAGCCAAACCTCTTTTTGTTCTACAAAATCTATCAAACGTCCTGGAGTTGCCACAATAATGTCGACAAAATTCTGATCAAGCTGCTTTTTCTGCTTATCAAAATCTACACCACCCAGTAATGTAACCAGATGCAGATCTGTGAATTTGGTTAACTCTTTAGCATCACTTTCAATTTGCAGAGCCAGTTCACGTGTAGGAGCCAGGATTAGGGCTCTTGCCTCACCACGATAACGCTGTTCTTTAATCGGATTATTAAGCAGATCATTGATTACACTGATCAGGAAGGCTGCGGTTTTACCCGTACCAGTTTGCGCACGACCAATTGCATCGTGTCCAGCCAAGGTATAATTTAACACCTTCTGCTGGATAGGAGTCATTTCCTTGAACCCTAAAGCATCAATCGCTTTTTTCAGTTTCGGATGTAAATTCAAGGTTTCAAAACCAGATGCCATATACGTGCTCTAACTATTAATCACCCAAATTGGCGTTCATTATAAACAAAAACGCCCCAATACGAAAATTGGAGCGCCTCTCATCAATCAAAATTGATGAATTAGTCTAAAGGCTGCACTTCTTCAGCCTGAAAACCTTTTTGACCTTTTACTACGCTGAATTCAACGCGTTGACCGTCACGTAGTGAGCGATGGCCTTCACCCATAATCGCACGGAAATGAACAAATACGTCATCACCACCGTTACGCTGAATAAAACCAAAACCTTTAGTGTCGTTAAACCACTTTACTACGCCTTGTTCACGAGCTGTCATAAGTCAATCCTCAGTTGCTTCAATTAAAGGACCTTCCGGTGTTGCAAACAGCAGAGCAAACAAGATTTAAAAATAGTTATTATTTCTAAGCTTGTAATCATTCTGTAAAACTATTAACAAATTCCCGGTTACATCCATAAATATTTAAGTTTCACCACAATTTAGGTAGTGGTAATCCCTAAGTACGCAACGAGCTTAGCATGGGTTTATGACAATTAATAGTTTTTTTAATGAATTCTTCTTTACGTTCGTTTATGTTTTTGTATGATAATTGAACTGAATTCTATTTTTAAATATTTTACTATTGATTCCTAATGCAAATTCAGTCAGCTGATTTTATTTGCTAAAATACCTTTTATGAAAGCTAATTTTTTCTGAGTTCAGATTATGAACGAAACTTTTGGGGCAACCCCTGTAGAAATCGATGCATTGGGTCAGCCCTGCCCAATGCCACTACTAATGTTAAAACGGGCCTTAAAGCAAACCAAGGCGCCATTTATCTTTATTTTAAAAGCTTCCGATCCAAATAGCGAGATAGATATTGTACGTTACTGCCGGCTCCATCAGATTAAATGTACCCTGACTCAGAATCATGCTCAAGAATACCACTATTTAATTGAATCTTAATTATTTTCCTTTAAGATAATACAGTGTTAAAGGTATAAAACTTTACATTTTTCTACCCAATATTCCTTAATTATGGAAATCTTTCCGATTAAGATAAATGCATTGGTACGATTATCGTCCTACAAGGAGAACTCATGAGTGACAGCAGCAATCAATTGATGCCCCTGTCATTATCTGCGCCAGGGGTCAATCTCGGTGCATATATTAGCACCGTTAACCAGATCCCCATTTTAACAGCCGAGCAGGAAAAAGAACTTGCTGAACGTTATTATTATGATCAGGATCTAGATGCAGCGAAAATGCTGGTCATGTCGCACCTGCGTTTCGTTGTTCACATTGCACGCAGTTATGCAGGTTACGGCTTGCCTCAGGGTGACCTGATTCAAGAAGGTAATCTGGGACTAATGAAAGCAGTCAAACGCTTTGATCCAAGCATGGGTGTACGCTTGGTGTCTTTTGCAGTTCACTGGATTAAAGCCGAAATACATGAATACGTTATTCGTAACTGGCGTATTGTAAAAATTGCCACCACTAAAGCACAGCGTAAATTATTTTTTAATTTGCGTAGCTTGAAAAAGTCCAGTAAAAAGTTAACGCTCGAAGAAGCGCGCTCAATCGCAAATGATTTAAATGTAACACCAGAGCAGGTTCTGGAAATGGAAGGCCGTCTTACTGCCTATGATGCTGCTTTTGAGGCACAAGGTGATGACGATGATGATTCATCTAGTCATGTGGCGCCGGTACTTTATCTGGAAGACAGCCGCTATGATCCTGCCCGTCTGGTAGAAGACGAGGACTGGGAAGAACAGAGCAACTCGGCATTACATAATGCTATGGATCAGTTAGATGACCGTTCACGGAATATCCTGCAACGCCGCTGGCTCGATGATGACAAGTCAACCCTACATGAACTGGCAGCAGAATATAATGTTTCAGCAGAACGTATCCGTCAGTTAGAAAAAAATGCGATGGAAAAAATCAAGGTTGCCATGTCTGCAACCTGATTATTTTCTCAAAAGCCAAGGGCATTTATTGCCCTTTCTTATTTTTTAGTTTCTCATTTTTGTTATTTATTACCCTTATTCTCTATATAAATCTATGTTAATGTTCATCTAGTTTTTCAGGTGGTTATGGCTTATGTGGATTGCAATCTCCGCACTCAACCTTGCCTTGGCGGTCATGGTAGGTGCTTTTGGTGCACACGGTTTAAAGACTCGTGCCAGTGAAGCTCAACTGGCTTGGTGGCACACAGCAACAGAATACTTTTTTTATCATGCTTTAGGCTTATTGATTTTAGGTGTGATAAGTAAGACTTTGCCTCAACTCCCAATTAAAGGCAGTTTCCTGCTCATCCAGTTTGGTATTTTTCTGTTTTGTGGCTCACTATATATTATGGCTCTAGGGCTTCCGCGTGGTCTTGGCGCGATTACACCTATTGGGGGGGCGCTGATGATTGGTGGATGGTTATTGCTGGCCTGGAATGCATTTAAATATTTAAGATAAGAATGGAAATAATGGTATGCAGATCTATTTAAATGGCGAACTTATGCATACGCCCTGCCAGAACCTTTTAGAATTGGTCCAGTCACTTGCACTAGAGGGTAAGCGTTTTGCAGTAGAAATGAATGAAATGATCATTCCTAAAAGCAAACTGGAACATACCCCTATTTCGGATCAAGATCGTATTGAAATTATTCACGCTGTCGGTGGCGGCTAATCTGGAGCTCTTCCATGCAAGATACCCCTTTAATTATTGGTTCCCGTCAATTCAGTTCACGTTTGCTGGTTGGCACCGGAAAATATAAAGACTTAAATGAAACTGATTTGGCTATTCAGGCAAGTGGTGCTGAAATAGTAACTGTTGCCATCCGGCGCGTGAATATTGGACAGCATCCAGATCAACCTAACCTGCTCTCTGTTATTCCTCCAGAAAAATATACGATCTTACCGAATACAGCAGGCTGCTTTGATGCTGATAGTGCCATTCGTACCTGTATGCTGGCACGTGAATTACTTGATGGCCATAATCTGGTCAAGCTTGAAGTACTAGGTGATGAAAAAACATTATATCCGAATGTTACAGCTACACTAAAAGCTGCACGTACCCTGATTGACGATGGTTTCGAGATTATGGTTTATACCTCGGATGACCCAATCGTAGCCCAAGAACTCGAAAGTATGGGCTGTGTAGCGATTATGCCACTTGGTAGCCTGATTGGCTCAGGTTTGGGAATTCTGAATCCTCATACTATTTCGATTATTAAAGAAAATGCCAAAGTCCCGGTACTGGTTGATGCAGGAGTAGGTACAGCAAGTGACGCTGCAATTGCTATGGAGCTTGGTTGTGATGGTGTACTCATGAACACTGCAATTGCTGCTGCACAGCAACCGGTAGTAATGGCCTCTGCTATGAAAAAAGCAGTTGAAGCTGGCCGTGAAGCATATCTGGCTGGTCGTATGCCACGTAAACGTATGGCAAATGCTAGCTCCCCAGAGACGGGCTACTTCTTTAAATAGTATTAATAAAAAAAGGACTCAATATGAGTCCTTTTTAAAGCAACCAGCTTAAGGAATCAAGCCTTCATCACGCATTGCAATCTGAACAGATTGACGTTCTGCAATTTTGTTGCGTAAAGCCACAATATTCTTATATGGGCTCAGGTCATGTTCAATATGATTTGACCAGTTGGTGAGTACAAATAGATAAGCATCAGCCGGACCAAAATTATCATCAACCAGATAATCGCATTCCCAGTTTTCTAGATAATTGTCAATATACGTTAGTAGTCGGTCAACCTCAGCATAGGCCTTTTCTTTTTCATCATCCCCCAGTTTACCTGTAAAAAATACAGCGTAAGCGTCATGCAGTTCAGAATTCAGATATCCCAGCCATTCAAGTACTTTGGCACGTCCCATGCCTGATGGCGGAATTAGATCCTGTTTTGGGTCATGCTGGGCAAGAAAAGGAAGAATGGCTACATTTTCAGTTAAAATTAGACCCGGATTGATCTCAAGCGCAGGCACATAACCCTTTGGATTGATTTCGTAATAATCAGTACCTTTTTCTGTTTTATGAGTTTTTAAATTCACTCGCTCTAAATCAAAATCAACATTAATTTCATTTAAAATAATATGCGCTGCGAGTGAACATGCACCTGGAGAATAATAAAGCTTCATATATGATCCTTGTTATTTAACTCATAATGTTTTAAAACGCTTCATAAAGACTTTCAAGTCAACAAAGTTATAAATTGCAAAAAAGCGTAAATATTGAAATAAAATTTACTTTATACAATATTGAGAATATTCAATAATTTTTCAAGTTTTAAAGTGCTATTTTTAGTACCTGCATGTTTTAAGCTTAAGTGAGTGCAAAAAATTTGACTTGCCCTTTTCAGTCTTTAAAATAGCGTTTTCAGATTTTAGTACTGCCAAGATTATGTCAACCGATCAGTTAGAAACGCAAATTACCGAACTGGACAATTTGCCTGAACATCGTGAAATTGTGACATTTATGCGTCGCTCCTCACCGCTAAATACTTCACAGCGCACAGCTCTGGAACAGTATCGTAATTTGATTTTAGAGTATCCAGTGGGTGACTTACGTCAACACTTTGAATACCCTGAACGCCCGCTGACTGTAGAAATTGGTTTTGGTATGGGCCGTTCGCTAGTGCTTATGGCCAAAGCCAATCCTGAGCGTAATTTTATAGGGATTGAAGTACATGTGCCCGGTATAGCACAATGTGTCTATGAAGCAGGTATGGCAGGACTAAAAAATCTGCGTTTACTGGATGCCGATGCTATTCAGGTACTGCGTGAAATGCCAGATAACAGTATCAACTGCATTCAGCTGTATTTCCCAGATCCCTGGCAGAAAAAACGCCACTTCAAACGCCGTTTTGTAGCTCATGAACGTATGGAACTGGTTGAACAAAAGCTTGAACTCGGTGGTACCTTCCACTCGGCTACTGACTGGGAACCTTATGCAGAATGGATGCTTGAGGTTCTAGACAATCGTCCTAGACTGGAAAACCTTGCAGGAAAAGGTCATAGTTATCCACGTCCGGACTGGCGTCCACAAACCAAATTTGAGCGCCGTGGCATTGAAGCGGGCCACAAAATTAATGACTTTATTTTTAAAAAGATTCAATGATTGAAAAAACAAGCTGGTGAATTAAAGTATTCGCCAGCTTAACGCTGTACAATAAACCCCTCATAACATAAAAGCTGGGTAAATCTTTTGACTTGGCTAAAGCCAGCCTGTTTTAAAAACTGGAAAGTCTCCTGTTCAGACAAAGCGAAAAAATCATCTTCTAAACGTTGAAGCATGGTTTCAGTCTGCTTTTCACTGAGACCGTTATTTTCACATATATACTTTAAGCTGAGTTTTTCCTGCAGTGATACTATTTTTACCAGATCAAAAGTTATAAACATTCCGCCTGGTTTTAAGGTCTCATAGATCTGTTTTAAAAATTTAGATTTCTCAGTATAACTAATAAAATGTGTGACTAATATAGATAAGGCTGCATCAAAATTCTGATCAGTATCTAGCTGACTCATATCACCCAGAATAAAATTTACTCGATTATTGCCATCAAACTGTTGAACATATTGTTTGGCCTTATCAAGCATGGTGTCAGATATATCAATTGCAGTAAATTTCCATTCTGGAAATTGCTGAAGCAGATAACCCAGCTCATAGCCAGTACCGCAACCTATAATTAATAGGTGTACTTTGTTACCGGCAATATAAGCTTTCAATAAAGCCTGAATTTGCTGATGTACCAACTCATAACCTGGAATCAGTTTACGGATGTGCTCATTATAAGTTTTCACAACTTTGGAGTTATTAAAATCCTTTGCCATACTTCGGTCCTGTTTTTTTACTGCTCCGAGTTTGAGCGAGTTCAATCTTTTTATTTAATACATTGATGTGATTTTAAAATACTTTGACTCATCACTTGGTATATTTCCCTTAAATCTTCACGCTCAGCGTGATTAAGTAGCTGCATATGCATATTAAGAATATTTTGGTCTCCACGCACTGCAGGACCAGTTTGCATTAAATGTGGATCATGTTGCAGTGCCTTCTGGGCAGTTTCACTGATCAAGGGATAAAGCAGCGAAAAATCCACCTGTTGCTGGTCTACTATCTGTTTGGCCAGATCATAACAATAGTTAGTAAAATTACAGGCAAATACGGCAGCGAGATGCAGGCTTAAACGTTGGGCTGAAGAATAATTATATATCCTTTGACTTAGGCTATTTGCCAAATATTTAAGAATTTCCAGATTCTTAGCTTCAGTTGCCTCAATAAATATTGGAGTAGCCTGCCAGTCAATCTCACGTTCAAAACTGAAAGTCTGCAACGGATATAGAACACCCGCATGAGAATAATGTTGCGATAGTATATTTAAAGCAGTACTTCCGGATGTATGTACGACGAGACTGCTTGATAAATACGGAGCTAACTGAACAATTGTTTCTGTAATTGCCTGATCACTTACTGCAATAATTATCAGGTCAATCTGTGAATTGATATCATGATAGTGGTCAATTGGTTCAGCATTGAATTGCTCTGCAAGTTGTCTGGCATGATCCAGATTACGGCTGAACACCTGAACAATTTGATGCTGTTTTGCAAGTCCCCGTGCCAGATGAGTCGCTACCTTGCCTGAACCGATAAAACTAATACGCATAAAAGACTGATAGTGAAAAATAATGCTCTAGCATGCCAATAAAAAAAGAGCGAATCAATCCGCCCTTTTTCTTTTCAACAGTCATCCATTAAAACAGGTTATTGAGATAGACACTACGTTCAGCAGTTTTCTGATTAAAGCATTTGGTGTACTGCATATCCTGATTTTGCTGCTCCATGGCTTTATCCCAGTAATTTGACTGCTTTTGATAAACCTCGCGTTCTGCTTCAGGAATCTGATAAACACTTCTCTGCGAGATTACCTTACAATCTACATCACGTTTTTCAAACCAGTCAGACTGGTCTTGCTTTAACTGAGTACGCTGCTCTTCTGTCAGACTGTCCCAAATCTGGTTCAAACGTTCTACCTGCTTCTGTTTTTCAGCATCCAGTTCTTTTTTGCGGATATCCATTGCTTTTTGTGCAAGTTCAGTCTGGACAGTATTCTCATGAACAGATTCTTTGATAGAATTTTGAATTTCCTGATTTTCTTTGACGTAAGCTGCATATTGCACTGCTTTTACCGTCACAAAAACCACACCATCGATGACTGCGTTCTGATTAGGAATATCCAGACTCAAGCCTTCTTTGTCAGTTTTGGTAATGTCATAAGAAAATGTACCGCGCAACTGGTTATTATTTAGGGATAAACCTGATTCACCTTCTTCCAGATAGTCAGCTATAGTCGTTCCGCCCTCACATTCTTCACAGTTTTCTAGGTATTTCTGATAGGCATTTTCTGCACGTTGCAATAAGCCTTTTGGAAAATGTACAACCAGCTGACTTTCACAGTTTAACTGATTCGCATTCTTAGGATCTTCGGTCACAGTACGCACATTTTTAACCTCAAATCTTAAGCTCTGGTTGATCTTAGCCAGAAGCTCCCGGTCTGCTTCATAATAGTCAGACTGCCTGAGGTTCTTTTCAACTTCTTTTAAATATTCACTTTTAAGGTATTTTTGAATCTGGTTCAGATTATCCTGATTGGTACAGCTCCAGTCTGCCATATCCTGAACAGCTGCCTGATCCTGTTTATCTTTATTTTTAAAGCCATCACATCCCCCTAATACAGCAATACATGAAAGCATTGATAGGGCTAATAATTTTTTCATCTTTAATCCAGAGTGTATTGTAATTTTATGGGGCGTATTTTAATCAAGTTTTGAGGTAACTGACCAGATTTCTCATGCTTATTTTTATCTACAGTTCAAACTAATAAAATAATATAAACCTTTTTTATATTTTATTATTAAAGCGCTTTATAAAACACCAAGAATAAATCTGCTTTAATCTATCAATCGTTATTTTAAATTTTTATCTTCATTAAAATATGAAAATTCAAATGATATAGAAAGGCCAGTTTAACTGACCTTTTTAAAAATATTTGTTTTATCTAATATTAAAATCATGAAGCAGGTTTAACGCCTTGTTCATTTACTTCACGAACTACACCCGTATCCGTATTCAAAATTTCAAACTCAATCCGGCGATTCTGAAATTTGCCTTGACTGGTTGCATTATCAGTGACCGGCTGGTCCTGACCATATCCTAAAGCTTGCAGCTTACTTGGGCTCACCCCCCGGCTTACCAGATAATTCACTACAGCCTGGGCACGCTGTACAGACAGATTGTTATTAACAGCTTCACTGCCTTCAGCATCGGTGTGACCTTTTACAGTGACGACTACATTTGGCACACGTTGCAACAGGGCGGCCGCCTGATCAAGAATCGGTTTATTAACATCCGGTACTTGTGCAGAACCGCTGGCAAAATGAATTACTTCAAGATTCAGTGCGGTAGCTATATCTAGTGGTTTAATATTATCAGGATTAATTTGTGATAAGGTACGTTCAGCATCTGTAACTCCAGCATGGGTTGGCTGAGGATTGCTGGCAACGAGTTGTTGGGTGGTGATAGTCATATCTGGTACGAGCAAGCGAATCTGACTAACCAGACTCTGTGCATCACTATTACGGGAAGACTGGATATTAATTTCTTTACCTGTCCAGGTAATTGAAGAATTTGGTACACCCTGTACGATTTTCAATACGCTTGGTAAAGCATCCTGATTCATAAAACTTGCATGATAGATAGACTGGGTATCTACACCACAACCAGAAGGATGACTAAAAGTATACTTAACCTCGCCTTGTAAAATATCTACATATTTTAAATCACTGATTCTTATCTGGCAGGTAATCAACTCACCTTCATCTCCAGTGGTTAACTGAAAGTATGCTGGCTGGGTTCCATTGACTACAGCCTGCTGATCAGTCTCTTGATCATCATCACACGCCCTGAGCATCAATGCTGCCAGAATTGCTAAAACAACAATACCAATCAATGGCCATAAAACATTGGTTCTTCGATCCTCTATAATGACCGGATCTGGTTCCCGTGGCGCCTGATAAAGAGTTTCCCCTGCGGCAGGATTAATACCTAGACCGGCTAATAGCGCCATTGCCCAGTGTGGTAATACTGCCAGAATAATATCCTGATGAGTATAAAGCAGATGTCTGATCGCTTCCGGGTCTGGACTACCCGCCTCTTCGATTAAAACAGCCATTGTCGGTGTAATAGACTGGTTTAATATGCGCTCGGTTTCGAGATGAGGAATACTACCACTTACCTGATTTAAAAATTGTTCTTTAAGAGCGATATGATGTCCGAATAATTCATTTAGAGTCGGATTTAACTGGTTTTCTAAAGAAGGTATCAGCTCAGGCCGAGCTTTTAAAATGGCCAGTAAAACTGGATAAAATTGTGCCAGTGCATCAGACTTTTCTACCAGATAAGTGGTCTCACCTTCTAGAACAATAGCTGAAACCTTTTGCCTCAATAATTCAATAAAATTTATACTCATCATCATTCTCTCTTTTATTGGCATTATTATTGGAATTAATGCATTTAAAATAAGCTGTTTTTTATACTATGCTGAATATTAATACGGTTACTAGCGAAACTCTTTAGAAATAACAAAATGTTATAGAAATTTTAATAAATCACTGAAAAACTCAATAAGAAAGCCAGCTTATGCTGGCTTTTCTATTTCTTCCATATCATTCTGTTTAAGGCAGGAATATTTCTACAACCTTACCTTGCACCTTTTGCTGAATCAGTGGTGTATTTTTACCTTTAGACAGCATATTTTCCTTACTGACTGTCCATTCCAGATCAGGATCAACCAGTACCCAGCCTGATTCTGACTGCCAGCGTTTTACCATATTGGCTACTCGTGCCGGCTCCAGCGTTACTTTTTCTACCCATTCTAACGGGCTGAACAGGCCTTCTTTAACCAGCTGGATACCAAACGGAATATAAGTATCAAATGCACTGATTCCCGGCAAGGTTTCTGCAAACGGCGCCATTTTAGCAGAACCGGATAAGGGTTCATGATGCGTACAAATGGCATCAATTATTCCCGATTTCAAGCCTTGGCGTAATAGTTCCTTATCCTGTGCTGAGCGTAGAGGAGGACGTACATGCGCCAGTGAATTGAATCCATCTGTTAACTGGTCAGTTAAATGCAACTGGTGCATGGCAACATCAGCAGTTACAGGTAAGCCTTTGGCCTTAGCAATCTGGATCAGTTCAACAGATGCGCCACAAGACAGCAGACCAAAATGGGCACGTACTCCGGTTGCCTCTATCATAAGCAGATATTTAGCAATAGCGACGGTCTCTGCCATAACCGGAATCATAGGCAAGCCTTGGCGTGAAGCGACAAAACCTTCATGGGCACAGCCATCTTTGGCAATTTGTGGCTCTTCAGCATAAAACACAACGGTCATATCCAGACCCGCTGCATATTCCAAGGTACGGATAACTACATCATCATTCTCAAAAGGTGCATGAGCATTAGAAACTGCAGTACATCCACCTTTTTTCAGACCCGCCATATTAGCAGGCTGCTTACCATTTAGACCTTGAGTCTGTGCACCGATAATATGCAGATAAATACCACCATCTAACATAGCTTTCTCTTGTAAGCCATGGATCAGCGAGCCATTATCCTGAACAATCGGCTTGGAGTCTGGCGGTGTAATCACATGCAAAATACCATTATGACGTGCAGCCCGGCCTTCAGATTTTAATGTCCCATGCTGCTGCTGACCCGGTTCGCGCAAACGTGCACACAGGTCAACCATAGTTGGCATAAGCCATTTACCTTGTCCATTAATAGTTCTTTCGACATCATCACTGGCATCGACACGCGTACCATTTTGCAAAAAGATTGTTTCAATCCTGTCAGTTTTGGCGATCGGGTCAAGAACGCGTACATTTTCAATTTTGACAATACTCATTTCTTTACCCTTATATCGCCAACGCTTCAATCAAACCTTTCTCTTCTAACTGCCCTTGCATTGTTAGTGCCAGCACAGCCATACGTACTGCTATACCGTTGGTCACCTGACGCAAGATTACTGACTGCGGACCATCAGCGATGCTGGAGTCGATTTCTACGCCACGGTTCATTGGGCCTGGATGCATGACAATACAATCCGGTTTTGCTAATGCCAGCCGGTCTTCATTCAGTCCATACATTTTATAAAATTCAGACTGTGAAGAAAGTGCAGGTGAATCAATACGTTCATTTTGGATGCGAAGTGCAATAATGACATCGCAATCTTTTACGCCTTCATCCATGTTATTAAAAAGTCGGACTTCCGGACCAAATTCCTTAAAGCCAAAAGGTAATAAGGTATTCGGCGCAATGACGCGGATATCTTTACAGCCTAAGGTCTGTAGCGCGGCTACATCCGAACGTGCTACCCGTGAATGTTTGATATCACCAATAATGGCAACACTTAACTCTTCAAATGGCCGGGCAGTTTCACGACGGATCGTAAGCATATCCAGCATAGCCTGGGTGGGATGGGCGTGACGTCCATCTCCCGCGTTAATGATCCCGATATTCGGGCACACATCTTTTGCAATAAAATGTGCAGCACCTGAAGATGAATGGCGTACAACAAAAAGATCGGCCGCCATTGCTTCAAGATTCCACAGCGTATCACGCAGGGTTTCACCTTTAGATGTACTGGAACGGGCGATATCAATATTCAGTACATTGGCTGATAAACGTTTAGCAGCAGCTTCAAAAGTTGTGCGGGTGCGGGTCGAGTTCTCGAAAAACAGGTTCATGACCGTACGGCCTTCGAGTAAAGGTGAGGTTATGAGTTGGTTTTGATCATTAAAAAAGGAAGAAGCAGTATCGAGAATTTTTATGAGGGTTTGCTGGGAAAGGCCTTCAATGGTCAGAAAATGTTTAAGATGACCGTATTGATTGAGCTGAATCTGACTCGGCGTATGCAGTGCAGCCAAATGCATGAGAGATTCCTTAGACGTTAAGTTAATGCATTATATAGATTCTCCCTCAGTTTGGGCAGCCAGATTTTTCAAAATTTTTAGTAGAATTATTTATTTTATGAACTATTAACCATCTATTTCAAAAAGATAAATTAAATCAGTTCTTCATATTAAGAAATTATTTTTCTTTATTTAAATTTAAATCCAGATTAAGTCTTAAAACTTCCCTGTTTAGAGCATTATTATCTGAGTGCACCAATATAATGATGAGCTACCTGCGCCTGATAATCTGGCTCTTTCGTCACCTCTCTATCAAACAACTCAGTGCTCTCTTCATTATTTTGTGCTTCCACCTCTGCCATGATTGGTGGACAAACTAGAGCAGAGAGACGTGTTACCAAACGGATGAGTTCTGCATCCTGCGTTTTTTTGGCCAACTCCATGACATACTGAGTGTAGCTTTCACTTTCCACCATATACATCACATCAATTACGCGTCCAGATACACGGCGTAAGCGTGTATAAATTAAAGTTGCGATAGAAAAAATATCACTGTGATTTGAAGATAAAATATTCATAAAATTCCCTTATTTTATTTTAAAAAATATTAAGTCAGTTTTGTACATGGTTAGTACATCTGCTTGTATGGCAAATAAACACTAATATGCTCAAGAATTTAGCAAGATACATACCAGAAATTTAAAATATGAAAGGAATTACGTTTAAACCTGTTTAGTTTCATCAAGAGAAATCATTCTCTTTAATAATGCACGGGATAATGAAGATAAACAATTTCTGAAATAACTTCTTAAGATCATCCGCCTAAAACAACGAAAATACGTTAAAATTGTCGTTTGCTTGTCTGGTTTGGAAATTTGCATGAATGCATCGCAACGTTTATCTACTTATTGGGTCACCTGTGCTGATGGTTTGGAGCTCTTGCTTGAAGAGGAAATCGCACAACTCGGTGCGTCAAATGTAGAACGCAAACCAGGCCGGTTAGTTTTTCAAGGTTCTCTGGAGACTGCTTACCGTATCTGTATGTGGTCACGTCTGGCCTCACGCGTATTGTTACCCATTCATACCCAGGAAATCGAGTTTAGTCATGATGCCCGCGATGTGGCTGAAGAACTGTATGATGGTGCGCTTAGCTTTGACTGGTCACTTATTTTTGCACCTCAAAGTACTTTTGCTATCCGTCTGCACGTAGAGCGTGATATTAAGGTCAATACCCAGTTTGCCACCTTACGTGTTAAGGATGGTGTAGTCGATGCCTTTATGGAAGCAGTAGGCCGCCGTCCTAGTATTGATACTAAGCAACCGGAAATTACCTTATACGTATTGGCTGGTAAAACTGAACATACTTATTGTCTGGATTTATCCGGAGATTCCCTGCATAAACGCGGCTATCGTCGCTATATGACCGATGCACCGATTAAAGAGAATCTGGCAGCAGCAATATTACACAAGGCTGGTATTGAAAAAAGAAAGCCGGATATTATTTTAGATCCAATGTGCGGTTCAGGTACGTTTATTATTGAGTCTCTCATGATTCTGACTGACCGGGCTCCGGGCCTGGTACGCCGTTTTGGCTTTAATGGCTGGCATGGTCATGACCGTGAATTATGGATGTCACTTAAAGCCGAAGCAGTAGAACGCCACGAGCAGGCACTTGAACAGCCTTTACCTAAATTTTATGCTTTTGATGCGGACTGGGAAGCGGTTAAAGCTACCCGCCAGAATATTGCTGCCGCCGGATTCGAGAAACAGCTGGAACAGATTCAGGTAGAAGAACGTACACTTGCTGACTGGCCTGAATTCGATGCAGCTGAAAAAACTGCATTTATTGTCACCAATCCCCCATATGGCGAACGTTTAGGCGAGAAAGCTTCTAACCGGGCACTTTATCTCGGTTTATCTGGCCAGTTACAGAAACACTTTCCTAACCAGTATGCAGCAGTAATTGCAGCACAAGTAGAACAGGCAGATGTTCTGGCATTTGAGCATCCTGAAACTCTACGCCTGATGAATGGTAAGCTGCCAATTTATATTCGTTTTGGAACGATCAAACCTGCATCCGATAACGTACCTTTCTTAGAAAAATGGCAGCCTCAAAATGTAGAAATTGAAGGTGCTCAAGATTTTGCTAATCGATTGCAAAAAAATATGCAAACCTTGAAAAAATGGGCAACCAAGGATCGTGTGTTCTGCCTGCGTCTTTATGATGCAGATCTGCCTGATTTTAACGTTGCAGTTGACTTGTACGGTGACCGTTTGCATGTGCAGGAATATGCTCCACCAAAAACGATTGATCCGGAAAAAGCCAAGAAACGTTTTAATTTGGCACTTGCCGCTATCCGGACAGTGACGGGCCTGGGGCGTGATGCGATATTTATTAAAACCCGTGCCCGTCAAGCAGGTAAAGCACAGTATGAAAAGCAGAGTACGGCGTCCAAACGGTTTATTGTTCAGGAAGGACAAGCCAGAATTTTAGTGAACCTGACAGATTATCTAGATACCGGACTGTTTCTCGACCACCGTCAAATGCGCCTACGTATTGCACGTGAGGCTAAAGGTAAACACTTCCTGAATCTGTACAGTTATACTTCTACAGCCAGCCTGCATGCTGCACTCGGCGGGGCAGCCAGTACAACCAGTGTAGACCTGTCAAATACCTACTTAAACTGGTCTAAAGAAAATTTTGTTTTAAACGGCTTAACTGTTGACCATCCTGACCAGCAGCACCAGTTCTTTGCCAGTGACTGTTTTGAGTGGCTTAAAGAAGGCCATGAACAGTATGATATGATTTTTATTGATCCGCCCACTTTCTCAAACTCGAAAAAGTTCTACGGAACCTTTGATGTACAACGTGACCATGTTTCATTACTTAAACGTGCCATGAACCGTCTCACAACCGAAGGTACGCTTTATTTTTCAAATAATTACCGCGGTTTCGAGATGGATGAAGAAATTGAAGCCATGTTTGATATTGAAGAAATCACTCAGGAGACTATCGGGCCGGATTTCAAACGCAATCAGAAAATCCACCGTGCCTGGAAAATCCAGCATTATCCAGTAAATTAAATTTTATCTAGATAAAGTTATGTATAAAATAAAAAAGCCCACATTTAATGTGGGCTTTTTTATACAAATTTAGTTAAGTTTGAGCTTATCAAACTCAAGATGACCATGTTCCCCTTTGATCAAAATATTATCTCCAGCCTGGAATTCACCAGAGAGAATTTTTTGTGCCAAAGTATTTTCTACCTGTGACTGGATAGCACGTTTCAATGGACGCGCGCCATACACCGGGTCGAAACCTGCATCAATTAACAGATCAAAGGCTGTATCATCTATTGTCAAGCTCATATCGCGTTCAGCTAAACGTGAACGTAGACGTTCCAGTTGAATGTCAGCAATACCACGAATCTGTGATTTTTTCAGTGAATGGAAAATCACCAGCTCATCGATCCGGTTAATAAACTCCGGACGGAAATGATGGCTTACTGCATTCATAACCACAGAACGCATTTCTTCATCACTGGCGCCTTCACCCAGTTCCCGAACATCTTGTGAGCCCAGATTCGAAGTCATTACAATGACAGTATTTTTAAAGTCAATCACTCGTCCTTGCGAGTCAGTCAGTCGGCCATCGTCCAGTACCTGTAATAAAATATTAAAGACATCTGGATGAGCCTTCTCGACTTCATCAAACAGAATAACACTATAAGGCTTACGGCGTACTGCTTCAGTCAATACCCCCCCTTCTTCATAACCTACGTAACCTGGAGGTGCGCCTACCAAGCGGCTGACTGAATGTTTTTCCATAAACTCAGACATATCAATCCGGATCATGGCATCGTCACTATCAAACAAGAAATTCGCTAAAGCTTTAGTTAATTCTGTTTTACCTACACCCGTTGGGCCAAGGAACAGGAATGATCCGCTTGGACGGTTTGGATCTGACAATCCGGCACGTGAGCGACGAACAGCATTAGATACCGCAACTACAGCTTCATCCTGCCCAACTACGCGATTATGCAAAAATTCTTCCATATGCAGCAGTTTTTCACGCTCACCTTGCAGCATTTTCGCGACAGGAATACCTGTAGCAGCACTGACGACTTCTGCAATCTCATTATCAGTCACTTTATTACGCAGCAATTTAGGCTCTTCGTGGTCTTCAATCACTTCGTCCTGCTCAAGCTGTTTTTGCAATTCCGGAATAACACCATATTGTAAACGGCTGGCTTCAGCCCAGTCTCCTTCACGTTGGGCTTTTTCTAAAGCAACCCGAGCCTGATCCAGCTCCACCTGTGCTTTTTTGGTTCCCTCTACCAGCGTTTTTTCAGCCTTCCATACTTCTTCAAGATCGTTATATTCTTTCTGAACTTCTTCAATCTGTTTTTCCAGATAGTTGACTTCGGACTTACTTCCAGCATCTTCATCTTTCTTAACGGCTTCAAGCTGCATTTTCAGTTGAATCAGGCGACGGTCCAGCTTATCCAAAGCTTCAGGCTTAGAGTCCAGCTCCATTTTAATTCGTGAAGCTGCCTCATCAATCAGGTCAATGGCTTTATCCGGCAGCTGCCGGTCAGTAATATAACGATGCGACATTTTCGCTGCAGCAATAATCGCCGAGTCTAAAATTTTGACACCGTGATGCACTTCATAACGTTCTTTTAAACCACGCAAAATTGCGATGGTATCTTCTACACTTGGTTCATCTACAAGAACTTTCTGAAAGCGACGTTCAAGTGCCGCATCTTTCTCAATATACTGACGGTATTCATCGAGTGTAGTAGCACCCACACAACGCAGCTCACCACGAGCTAGAGCAGGTTTGAGCATATTACCTGCATCCATGGCGCCATCGGTTTTACCTGCACCTACCAGTGTATGTAACTCGTCAATAAACAGGATCACCCGACCCTCTTGTTTAGCCAGGTCATTTAAAACCGCTTTCAGGCGCTCTTCAAATTCACCACGATATTTTGCACCAGCCAGAAGTGAACCCAAGTCTAAAGACAGTACCTGTTTATCTTTCAAGCTTTCTGGGACTTCACCGTTTACAATACGCTGAGCCAAGCCCTCTACAATGGCTGTCTTACCTACTCCGGGTTCACCGATCAGTACCGGGTTATTTTTGGTACGTCGTGACAAGACCTGAATCGTACGACGAATCTCATCATCACGGCCAATAACCGGATCAAGTTTTCCGGCCAGTGCACGTTCAGTGAGGTTAATGGTATATTTATTTAATGAGTCGCGTTGTTCTTCATGATTATTACTCATGACTTTCTCACTACCTCGAATTTTTTCAATTACAGGGCGTAGCGTCTCTGCAGTTACGCCCACGCCGTTTAAAATAGTTTTACTATTTCCTGACTCTGCTAGTGCCAGCATGACCCAATCGGTAGATATAAATTCATCTCCTGCCTTTTGTGCATAACGGTCAGCCAGATTTAATATTTTTACAGCATCAGGATTTAAATTAATATCTCCAGTAGGGTTAGATAACACTGGCGCATCATTGAAGGCTTTTTCAAGCCGTTGCTGTAGTTCACGAAGATTGGCACCTGCCTGTTGTAGCAAACTTAAGTTGGAAGGTTCCTCAATTAAAGTTGCCAAAATATGGATACTGTCAATTGCAGTATGATCTTTACCCATTGCTAGAGACTGGGCATCAGATAGAGCCTGTTGTAACCGGTTAGTAAATTTTTCGAATCGCATTCTTGTTATTCCTCACAACAATTCTGTACTTGAGTAATAGATGGGAACACTTTTGTAAAATTCAAACAGAATTATATATATTTTTCAAAAGCTTATTAAAACAAAAACATTAGATTTCAGTTATAATATGAGCTCACATCATGAAGGTTTCAAGTATAGGGAGTTCTTTTTCATAAAAATAAACAATAAAAAAATGCCGGTAAAAACCGGCATGCTGATTCAGGCAGTCTAGACTGCTTAAACCGTTTCAATAATTTCATAATCGTGAGTAATTTCTACGCCGCCGTCGGAAAGCATTTTACTGGCAGAACAGTATTTTTCAGCAGAAAGCTCAACTGCCTTGGCAACCTGTTTTTCTTTTATATCTTTACCTGTCACAACAAAGTGCAGATGAATTTTGGTAAACACAGCAGGAATGGTATCAGCACGTTCAGCTTTAAGCTGGCACACCACGTCCTGAATATCTTGGCGAGATTTTTTCAGAATCGTCACAATATCAAATGAAGCACATCCACCCAATCCCATCAGGATAAGTTCCATCGGGCGCGGTCCACGGTTCTCTCCACCATATTCCGCTGACCCATCCATGACGACACTATGACCACTTTCAGATTTAGCTTCGAAAGCAACATTCTCTAGCCAATGAACACTTGTTTGCATTGCAACTACCTAAAAAAAGCTATAAATTTACCAAGTACCTGTACACTAACATAAAACGAGTTGATAAGGAATTTCATCTCTGCTGTGTGACAAGTTCATCTTAGGTCTTGTGCGATCTTCTTATTATCCCCTTCGGAACTCTAGGCATGAATTCTAATTTTTCACAACTCAGTACTGACGCCCTTTCTCCAGGTCAACTACCTGAATCAGTGAAAGCACTACTAAAACGAGCAAAAATTAACAGATTTCCAAAACGTACTACCATTATTGATGCCGGTACAGAATCCAAATCTTTATATCTCATCCTTAAAGGTTCTGTTTCTATTGTACTGCGCGAAGATGATGACCGTGAAATTGTGGTAGCCTATTTAAATCCAGGTGACTTTTTCGGAGAAATGGGGCTTTTTGAAGCCAATCCACAACGTACAGCTGAAGTTCGTACCCGGGAGATGTGTGAAATTGCAGAAATTAGTTATGAGAATTTTCATGAACTGAGTAAACAATTTCCCGATTTAAGCTATGCAGTATTTGCCCAGCTCGTGCGTCGCCTGAAAAACACTACACGTAAAGTAACTGATCTGGCTTTTATTGATGTGTCTGGACGAATTGCGCGCTGCCTGATTGATCTGGCATCTCAGCCTGAGGCCATGATTTTACCTAATGGCCGCCAGATCCGTATTACCCGTCAGGAAATCGGCCGTATTGTAGGCTGCTCACGTGAAATGGTTGGCCGTGTCCTCAAAACTCTTGAGGAGCAAGGTATGATTGAAACAGAAGGTAAAGCGATACTGATCTTTGATAGTTCACTTGAACAGAATAATGAATCATCTGCCTCAGATTTTGATACTGAAGATGAAGAATAAACTCTAGTTTTTATCTATTGAATTAAAGGCAAATCTTCGGGTTTGCCTTTTTCTTGGTAAATATTCTATGAACTATTCTCATACTATCGACCAGTTAGTTATCTATTTCTCATTATTGTGTCGAGTACTATTTTTTCATCCAGAATTTATAGATCAGGCAACGCTTAACTAACCTTAAGACCAAGTTGGCTATCTCTATACCCTGTATTATGCTAATAACAGACTTTTAAAGGGATCATTATGAAATTTCATCCACTTGCCCAGACAGGGATTAAATTACCAGAAATCTGCCTAGGTACCATGACTTTTGGTGAGCAGAATACCCAGTCCGAAGCTTTCCAACAGTTGGCATATGCTTTAGAACAAGGTCTGTACTTCTGGGATACTGCAGAAATGTATCCGGTTCCGCCTAAACCAGAAACCCAAGGTGCCACTGAACGTATTATTGGTAACTGGATTTCCCAACATGGTGGCCGTGATAAATTATTCTTGGCTTCTAAAATTGCAGGCCCCTCTCAAGGCGGTAGCCATATTCGTGATGGTAATACCCGTTTTATTGCTTCAGACATTTCTACTGCACTAGACCAATCCCTACAAAGATTACAAACTGATTATATTGATCTGTACCAATTACATTGGCCACAGCGTCCGACCAATTTTTTTGGTCAACTTGGTTATGGTAACCAGCATGTAGAACTATCTAACCAGGTTACTCCACTAGAAGAGACACTTACTGCCTTAAATGATGAAATTAAGAAAGGTCGTATCCGCTATATTGGCCTTTCCAATGAAACCCCATGGGGGACCATGAAATTTTTACAATTAGCGGAAAAAATGGGACTAGAAAAATTTGTAAGTGTTCAAAATCCCTATAATTTATTAAATCGCACTTATGAAATTGGCATGGCAGAGATTGCCCAATATGAAGGTGTCGGCTTACTGGCTTACTCCCCACTGGCATTCGGTTATCTGACTGGCAAATTCCGCAATGGCGCACGACCTGCAAATGCACGGGTAACACTCTACTCGCGTTTTTCACGCTACTCTAACCCGCAATCCGAATGGGCCACCGAACAGTATGCTTTGCTTGCAGAAAAGCATGGGTTAACATTAACGCAGCTAGCACTGGCATTTATTAAGCAGCAGTTCTTTGTCACCTCAACAATTATTGGCGCAACCAATCTAGATCAGCTTAAAGAAAATGTAGATGCCTTTAAAATAGATTTGAGTCCAGAAATTCTGAAAGGTATAGAGGAAATTCATAAGCAGCAACCTAATCCGGCGCCTTAACGCAGCCCAATAAAAAAAGGATGCCGTGGCATCCTTTTTATAAAATCAATTTTATTTACGCTGATTATAAATTGCCTGTGCTGCTGGCAGATTCTTACGCATTGCAGCAATACGCTCACCATTTGATGGGTGCGTCGATAACCATGAAGAGCCACCTGCCCCTTCAAGCTTGTTCATTTTTTCCCATAAGGTAATCGCAGCTTGCGGATTATAGCCAGCACGTGCCATTAATATTAAACCACCCTGATCGGCACGGCTTTCCAGACTGCGTGAATAGGGTAAACCCACGCCTACCTGAGCACCCAAGTCAAGCGCTGCTGAACCTAGGCTTCCAATAGCATCACCCGCATAAGCCTTGCCTACATTTAATGCCAAACCAGTTAAAGCCTGTGCACCAATCTTGCTTTTAGCATGCTCTTCAAGGGCATGGACCATTTCATGCCCCATAACTGCAGCAATTTCTGCATCAGTCAGGTTAAGCTTGTTGACAATACCGGTATAGACCACCACCTTACCGCCTGGTGCAACATAGGCATTAATCTGGTCAGATTTCAAAACAGTTAGCTGCCAATCAAATTTCACACCAGTCTGATTCATCTGGTCAGCATACGGACGCAAACGGTTAAATACAGTATTTACACGACGGTAAGTACTTGAAGACGTATCTAGCTGATTCTTAGCACGTGCTTCCTGCACCATTTGGTTATAGCTTTGTGCGGCTGTTGCATTTAGGGTCGCGGTATCTGCGCCGGCAAAATCAGCAAGTGTGCTACATCCTGATAATGTCACTGCACCAGCAGCAAAAAAGCTGAGTAGAATTTTGTTGTTCATTATAATGCTCTCCACATGGATGACACGGTCATCCTCAATATAAACAGATGCATTATATTGAAAGCATCATCACCTTAAAATATATAAACGCTTCATAATCATAGGATTTATGTAATTAGTATTTCTTGATTATAAAGGTATTCTTTAGAGCCAATGGCTAAGCGCATCAGTGTTTAAACTGCTTAAGGCATGATGTTTTCGTTAATATCACTCATGTCTTGGTTTACAAAATGAGCTTATTGCTTTTTTTCCATTATTCCCTATTATTCTCAAGATCTATCTCAAATAAACCAGTTCATCTTAACCAGATAGAATTATTAGAGAAAACTGATAAGAATCCATGATACTAAACACACCAGATCCAGTACAAAATAAAAGTGGGCAATTGGCTCAATCTTGTCCTCAATATCAACTTTTTTTCGTTTCCATAATATGTAAAAATTCTGAATCAGGATGAGAGGCGCAATGATCGCAGCCAGTACAAAAGATAAAGCCAGTAAAGTTGTCCAGTGTTGTTCAAGAGCACCATTAGTCTGTATGTAAATCATCCACATCGCTAATGTGGGTGCGCCTCCAATGGCAAAAAGCAATGAGTAAAACATGGTTTTAGACGTGTTACTTTGCATTTTCTTTCCTGAACATATTCAACTAAAAATTTTAAAAGGCAGATTAATTAGCCTTTACATTTTTTACAGCACGACTTTAGTCGGTGAGTAGCTTGGTGTGCATAAAAAAGCCCCGCTGAAGCGAGGCTTTTAACCGTTTATTATTTAGGCATCAAACGGATGGCGCAATACAATAGTTTCTGCACGGTCCGGACCAGTTGAAATGATGTCGATTGGACATTCAATCAATTGCTCAAGACGTTTTACATAGTTCAATGCAGCTTGTGGCAACTGATCCAGTGATTTCGCACCAAAAGTTGACTCAGACCAGCCTGGCATAGTTTCGTAAATCGGTTTTAAAGTTTCGAATGCAAGCGCATCAGAAGAACCAACACAACCAGAATCTGCAGCTTCATAGCCTACACAGATTTTCACTTCTTCCAAACCGTCAAGAACGTCAAGTTTAGTCAGGCAAATACCAGAAAGTGAGTTTACATCAACTGAACGGCGCAGAATTTCAGCATCGAACCAGCCACAACGACGTTGACGACCAGTAGAGGCACCAAATTCATTACCAATCGTACCTAGGTGTTTACCAATTGCATCACCTGTGTCATTTGCAGCGTCATACACCAGCTCAGTTGGGAATGGGCCTGCACCTACACGCGTTGTGTACGCTTTGGTAATACCCAGTACATAATCAAGATGCAATGGACCTAGACCTGAACCAGAGCTTACACCACCAGCAGTTGTATTCGAAGAAGTTACATACGGGTATGTACCGTGATCAACGTCAAGAAGTGAACCTTGCGCGCCTTCGAACATGATGTTGTCACCGTTTTTACGGTAGTTATGCAATTCAGTAGTTACGTCCACAACCAGTGGAGCAACAACCTTACGCCATTCATCACACAGTGCCAGCACATCTTCCAGTTTAACTGCTTCAACACCGTAGTATTGAGTCAACTGGAAGTTATGGTAGTCCAGAAGTTCAGTCAGCTGAGCTGTAAGATGTTCACCACCACGTACTAGGTCAGCAACGCGGATGGCACGACGTGCAACCTTGTCTTCATACGCAGGTCCAATACCGCGACCAGTCGTGCCAATTTTAGCATTACCGCGTTTTTTCTCACGTGCCTGGTCAAGTGCAATATGGTTAGGCAAAATAAGTGGGCAGTTAGGAGAAATACGCAGGCGCTCTTTTACCGGTACACCTTCTTTTTCCAGAATACTCATTTCTTCAATTAGTGCTGCTGGAGAAAGCACAACACCATTGCCAATCAGGCACAGAACATTTTCACGCAAGATTCCTGATGGAATGAGGTGTAAAACAGTCTTTTTACCACCGACCACTAGTGTATGGCCCGCATTGTGTCCACCCTGATAGCGAACAACTGCAGCCGCCTGATCAGTGAGCAGATCGACGATTTTACCTTTACCTTCGTCGCCCCATTGGGTACCAAGTACCACAACATTCTTGCCCATAATAGCCTCATTACATCATGCTGTTAAAATTGAAAACCAGTTCGAATGACATGAACATTCAAACAGGCGATTAAATTTTTTCGAGATTCCAGTGACCTGCAACTTGCACTAACTGGTGTGTTGCATTCGGTACAGAACTCAAGTCATCTTGTCCAAGCAGCTGAACTACACTCAGCCCTTCAGTACGTAACCGCTCAATCATCTTTAACAAGTCGGTATCGGTACCTTTAGGGGCAACAACAATACTTAACTCATTAAACTGGCCTGCACTTAAAGCATATAAGTCACAGCTAAAACCAGTTGCAGGGCGCGCCCGTCCGAAATGCTCACCAATACCATCATAACGGCCACCCTGTGCCAGTGGTGCTGCACGATTTGGCGCATACACGGCATACATCAGACCAGTATGATAATGGTAAGAACGCAGTTCGACTACGTCGATACCGATATGCAGGTTCGGCCAGCGTGCCTGAATTTCAGACTGCGTCGTTTTCACTGCATCAAATGCCTGTTTAAAGGCTGCATTCTTTAAAATTTCAGCACTTAAATTTGCTTCTAAAGCACCCAGATCACTGGCATAGCGTCCAAGTACATAGAAATCTGAACCAAAATGAAGTGTTTGGGTAAATTCTGCCAGCTCTGGTAGAGCTTTACGCTGGTATAAATCCGAAAGTTGGTGTTCAGTAGCTTTATTTAAGCCTGCCTGTTTTACCAGACTACGGAACAGTCCTACATGGCCCAGATCCAGGTGAATACCATCAGTCAGGTCAGCTTTCTGAATCAGGCTGATCATCAGGTCAACCATTTCAACATCAGCATCTATACTTTCTGAACCAAAAAGCTCGGCACCCAGTTGCAGCGGTGCACGGGTGGCACTAAAACCCTGAGGTTTAGTATGCAAGACAGTACCTGCGTAGCAATAACGAGCCACACCTTCTACCGGACGCACATGTGCATCAATACGAGCCACTTGCGGAGTCATGTCTGCACGTATACCCAGTAACCGGCCTGTTAACTGGTCAATTACCTTAAAAGTGGCAAGGTCCAGGTCTTGATTTGCTTCTGAAAGAGAAGATAGAGATTCGATATATTCTATAAAAGGTGTATAGACTAACTGATAACCTCGTGAGACGAGGAAATCTAAAGCTTTACGGCGCAGTTTTTCAATTATTTGCGCTTGTTCTGGCAATACATCAGCTACACCATCAGGTAATAACCATGTCTCTGAAATGGGCATGCGGTAAACCTAAATTCTTGTCAGCGCGGAAATGATCCGCATAAAAAAATCGGGAACACACCCGATTTCTCCTATCTTAGCACGATCATTTCAGTCATGCACCAGAGTTTTTCAGTTTTATAAAAGCTTTCTAAGCTTGGCCTAATTTTTATGTTTAATGAAATAAAACAGAGACTTTTACCGAGCTTTTACTCTACTGCCTAAACTTTTCATACAGAAAGCAGCTACACTTTATATTTTGTATCAGACTTCAAAGCACAAAATGAATTTTTGAAAATTCAAAATTATAAAGTCTGTTTTAAATATAAATTATCAATTTTACTCTTTTATTTTAGTTCAGTCTTTCCAAGCAAAGCCTGGTATTTTTTAAGCAAAATCACCAACTCTGCATTTTGTTGTTCGAGCGCATTTAGTTTAGTTACGGTCTGGCTAAGAATTTCACGATCAGCATGTACACTTTTAACCAGTTCCTGCATGATTTCTAGCGTACGTTTCAGATTCCCTTCCAGAAGAACAATTTTTTCTTCCAAATGGTGTTGCTGATCCAAGTCCGTTTCCATATTCTGTTCTTTGCGAAAGTTTAGCCAGAACAGAAAAATGACCGCAATTATTAATACAGCAATAAAAGCCCACATCAGTAAAAACATCGTATTATCCCCAAGAAAAAGTTAAAGGCCGTGTTGTAAATATTTTGCGGGTAGTCCTTCTTAATTCATCCTATATATCTGTTATTCAAAAGACTGGCATAAATCCAGCAAACGGTTGGCATATCCCCACTCGTTATCATACCAGGCAAATACTTTGGCCTGGTGCCCGACCACCAGAGTCTGTGATAGATCGACAATTAATGAATAAGGTGAATGGTTAAAATCACTTGACACCAGAGGCTCATCGGTCACCGCCATAATCTGGGCATAATCATATTGCGCGGATTTGATTAATACTTCATTAATTTTATGTACTGTAATAGGCGTATGCGAAATAAAGGTCAGATCAATAGCCGCGACATTAATTGTAGGTACACGAATCGAATAACCTTCAATCCGGTTTTCCATTTTGGGCATAACCCGTTTTAAGGCCCCCAATGCACTAGATGTAGTAGGAATAATATTCTGACCTGATGCCCGGGCACGACGCAGATCGCGATGAGCTTTATCCAGTACGGTCTGGTCTGCAGTGACGGCATGAATCTCGGTCATCATGGCCGTATCTATGCCAAATGCGTCATCAATAATCTTGACGAGTGGTACTAAAGCCTGCGTGGTACAAGACACGCTAGAGATAATCTGGTCACTGGCTTTAATTTCGTGGTGATTCACCCCATATACAATTGCAGCATCCACCGTGTCAAAAGGTGCAGCACCTATAATAACGCGTTTCGCACCAGCCTTAATATGTCGGGTAGCCGCCTCACGTGAACGGAATAGTCCGGTACATTCCAGTACAACATCAACATTAAGCTGCTGCCATGGAAGCGCTGCCGGTTCCGCGATATTTAATACGCGCACATTGAGTGTTTTTGTACCGGCAGAAATATTTAGCACAATCTGTTCATTTTTCTGTGATATTTCTACATTCCCAGCAAAACGGCCGTGAGTAGTATCATACCTGAACAGATGAACCAGAGTTTCTACATCAGCAATATCGTTAATGGCTACAATATCAAAATTAAAGGCTTTCGGGTTTTCAAACCAGGCACGCAGTACATTTCGACCGATACGTCCAAAACCATTGATGGCCACTCGCTGCATGCCAGATCCTTGTTTTACCCAGTAAAAGAACGATGCCTATGTTAAAACATCCAGCTTGTACTTGGACACAGCATTTTTGAATAATCCTGGTTTTATCGCTATTTTGATGGTAAAAACGTTGGTGCCCCTTATATTTTCCGGTATAATTTGGCGTTTTTTTAAAGTTTTACCTTTACATCAATCACTAAGCTGTCACCTTTTGACCTTAGAATTAGATGTACCTAACCAAATTAAGACTAAGGAGTGACTTGGTTGTGAGTACTCGTTTTATGACATCAGCTGAAATTCGTGAAGCATTTTTGCGTTACTTTGAATCGCAAGGGCATACACGTGTCGCGTCAAGTTCACTAGTACCCGCCAATGATCCTACCCTGCTTTTCACCAACGCAGGCATGAACCAGTTTAAAGACTGCTTTTTAGGTGCAGAAAAACGCGATTATGTACGAGCAGTCTCTAGCCAGAAATGTGTACGTGCTGGCGGCAAACATAATGACCTCGACAATGTAGGCTACACAGCCCGCCACCATACTTTCTTTGAAATGCTGGGTAACTTTTCTTTTGGTGATTATTTTAAGCGTGATGCCATCAAGTTTGCCTGGGAATTCTTAACCAGCGAGCAATGGCTGGCACTTCCTAAAGACCGTTTATATGCGACGGTTTATCATACTGATGATGAAGCTTTTGATATCTGGAACAAGGAAATTGGTCTGGATGCCGAGCGCATTATCCGTATTGGTGATAACAAAGGTGAAAAATACGCTTCGGATAATTTCTGGACAATGGGTGATACAGGTCCATGTGGTCCATGTTCTGAAATTTTCTATGACCACGGTGACCATATTTGGGGCGGACTGCCAGGCACTCCTGAAGAAGATGGTGATCGCTTTATTGAAATATGGAACAACGTTTTCATGCAGTTTAACCGTACTGCTGACGGAGTTTTACATGCACTTCCGGCACCTTCTGTGGATACCGGTATGGGACTCGAACGTATTTCCGCAGTTTTACAGCATGTTAATTCAAACTATGAAATTGACCTGTTTCAGCACTTACTTAAAGCTGCTGCCGAAATTATTGGTGTAGATACCGCTTCACTTGAAGCCGAAGCTAAAGAAAAAAATACGCCTGTTCAGTACCCGGCTTCTTTAAAAGTAGTTGCAGATCATGCCCGCTCTTGCTGTTTCCTGATTGCTGACGGTGTTAACCCGTCTAATGAAGGCCGTGGTTATGTTCTTCGCCGTATTATCCGTCGTGCTGTACGTCATGGAAACAAACTCGGCGCAACAGGTACATTCTTCTATAAAATGCTACAGCCGCTAATTGAAGTAATGGGTACAGCTTATCCGGAACTTGAAGCCAATAAAGCACGTATCGAAGCTGCACTGATCAAAGAAGAAGAGCAATTTGCAAAAACACTCGAGCAAGGTTTAAAACTTCTTGAAGGTGAATTGACTCAGCTAAAAGGCTCAATAATTCCAGGCGAAATTGTATTTAAACTTTACGATACTTATGGCTTCCCGGTTGACTTGACAGCGGATATCGCACGTGAACGTGACTTGAGTATTGATGAGGCAGGTTTTGAAAAAGAAATGGCTGCCCAGCGTCAACGTGCGCGTGAAGCAGGCAAGTTTGCAGTGGACTATAACAGCATTGTTAAAGTTGAAGATGAAACCGAGTTCAGTGGCTATGATGCCACTGAAGGTCAGGGCCAGATTATTGCCATCTATAAAGATGGGACTCTAGTCGATGAAGTTACTGAAGGGGACGAAGCTTTAATCGTATTAAACCAGACGCCATTTTATGCAGAAAGTGGCGGCCAGATTGGTGATACAGGTATCTTCAAAAATGAAACAGGTATTTTTGAAGTTCAGGACACTAAAAAATCTGGCAATGCTTTTGTTCACCAGGGCATCGTGACGATGGGTAACCTAAAAGTTACTCAAAATGTAGAAGCAACCGTGAAAGCAGAACTTCGTGCAGCAACTGCGCGTAATCACTCAGCAACACATTTGTTGCATGCTGCGCTTCGCCAAATTCTGGGTTCGCATGTACAGCAAAAAGGCTCTCTGGTTGCTTCCGACATTTTGCGTTTTGATTTTGCCAATGACCAGCCTGTCACTTTCGAGCAGCTTCAACAAATCGAACGTCTTGTTAATGCTGAGGTTATTGCAAATACTGCTGTGACTACCGAACTGCTGGATATTGAAACTGCCAAAACCAAAGGTGCAATGATGCTGTTTGGCGAGAAATATGGCAGCGAAGTGCGTGTGTTATCTATGGGTTCGGTTATTGAAGAGAAAAACTTCTCGGTTGAGCTCTGTGGTGGTATTCATGTTAAACGTACAGGTGATATTGGTCTATTTAAAATCACTTCTGAAAGTGGTGTGGCCGCAGGTATTCGACGTATTGAAGCAGTGACAGGTACGAAAGCGCTTGAGCTGGTTCAAAAGGCAGATTCTGATATTCATCAGATTAACAGCTTGTTAAAAGCACAAAAAGATCAAACTGTAGAGCGTGTTCAAACTGCGGTTGAAAATGTATCCGCATTACAGAAGCAGATTGAACAGCTCAACCAAAAGTTGGCAAACTTCCAGGCAGCTGAACTTTTAAGCCAAGTTCAGACTGTGGCAGGTCGTTCTACACTGATCACCACTGTTCAGGGTATGGATGCGAAATCTCTTCGTAACCTGCACGACAGTACCAAGTCTAAACTAGACCATGCAGTGATTGTACTTGCAGGTGTAGACGGCGACAAAGTCAGCCTGATTGCATCTGTAGCAAAAGACTTCACTTCATCTATCAAGGCAGGTGACATCATTAAACATCTTGCAACGGAACTCGGTGGCAAAGGTGGAGGTAAACCTGACTTGGCACAAGGTGGCGCGCCACTTAACGAGAAGTTTGAACAGGTCATGGCAGATTTAACTGCTTGGCTTGAAGCAAAATAAACTTCACTTTTTGTGTAACTGACCCTGATCGGTGAAATCGGGGTCATGGCTTATATGGAACAACTATGGCATTAATCGTTCAAAAATATGGCGGTACTTCTATGGGTACCCCCGAGCGCATTTTAAATGTTGCTCGTCGTGTGAAGCGCTGGCATGAGCACGGCCACAAGGTAGTGGTAGTAGTGTCAGCAATGAGTGGTGAAACCAACCGCTTACTTGCTCTCGCGAAAGCCATTACCGAAAATCCTGACCCACGCGAACTTGACCAGATGGTTTCTACGGGTGAACAGGTAACGATTTCCATGTTAGCAATGGCGCTGAACTCTATTGGCGTTGACGCTAAATCATTGACCGGACGCCAGGTTGGCATTAAAACCGATAGCGCATTCACCAAGGCACGTATCGAATCAATTGACACTGACGTTATGACCCAACACCTCGATGCAGGTCGTGTGATCGTGGTTGCCGGCTTTCAGGGTGTAGACGAATTGGGCAATACCACAACGCTTGGTCGTGGCGGCTCAGATACAACTGGTGTTGCACTTGCTGCAGCACTAAAAGCAGATGAATGCCAGATTTACACCGATGTTGATGGTGTCTATACCACTGATCCCCGTGTTGCTCCAAAAGCTAAAAAAATTGACCGTATTTCTTTTGAAGAAATGCTGGAAATGGCCTCTCTTGGTTCAAAAGTACTGCAAATCCGCTCTGTAGAATTTGCAGGTAAATATCAGGTTCCTTTGCGCGTATTATCAAGTTTTGACAATGACGAAGATGGCGCATTTGACGAAGAATTCAAAAAGAACGTGGGCACACTCATCACTACAGAAGCGGAAGATAACATGGAACAGCCAATCATCTCAGGTATCGCGTTTAACCGTGACGAAGCAAAACTGACTATTCTAGGGGTTCCTGACGAGCCAGGTATTGCATCTAAAATTCTGTCTCCGATTGGTGCAGCCAATATCGAAGTCGACATGATTATCCAGAATGTTGAAGAAGATGGAACTACGGATTTCACCTTCACTGTTAACCGTGGTGAGCTGGCTAAAGCAAAAGCTATTCTTGAAGAAACAGCTAAAGCGATTGGTGCGCGTGAAGTTGCTACTCGTGATGATATCGTCAAAGTTTCTATTGTCGGTGTTGGCATGCGTTCCCATGCAGGCGTGGCAAGCAAAATGTTTACTGGCCTGGCTGAAGAAGGCATCAATATTCTGATGATTTCTACATCTGAAATTAAGATCTCTGTCATCATTGAAGAGAACTATCTGGAGCTGGCTGTACGCTCTTTACACACTACGTTTGGTCTAGACCGCGAGCATGGTGAATCCAGCGTTCGCGCTTAAGTGCCTTTTCTGAAAGAACAATAGTTATACTGTTCTTTCAGAGAATAAGAATAAAAAATCAAAGCCACTATAGTTTTTTCTATAGTGGCTCTGTTATATTACCGATTAAGGTTATTGGAAAATTTTAGTAGAATTTATTCAGCTACCTAATTTGTCATATAATCCTGTTAAAATTTTCTCTGATACCAAGGTTGTGACTTTTCGCTTTTTTGATTAGAGCTTTTGCAGGTTTAGCGTTTAGCAAGGAGATAAACATGCTGATTCTGACCCGTCGCGTCGGAGAAACATTAATGATTGGGGACCAAGTCAGTGTTACTGTACTTGGAGTAAAGGGCAACCAGGTCCGTATTGGTGTCAATGCTCCAAAAGAAGTATCTGTTCACCGGGAAGAGATTTACCAACGTATTCAGCATGAACGTGCGATGCATGAACATCTTCAACACCTCGACCAAGACTATCAGCCTTCTTTCGAAGATGAGAATTATTCACAAAATGATTTTAATCGATAGCAGATGGCCATTCTTGATTAGTAAAGCGGCTTTATTGGCCGCTTTAATATTTTAAGGTGATTGAGAAATTAGATAAAATTATTACTCATTTAACAAAGCCAAGACCTTCTTAACCGGCGCATAGCTACGCCGATGCTCATCAATTACACCATGTATACCAATTGCCTCAAAATGAGCTTTGGTCGGATAACCTTTATGTTTGGCAAAACCGTAATGTGGGTAACGTTGATCTAGTAAGACCATTTGCCGGTCACGTGCTACTTTAGCCAGAATACTTGCGGCCGAAATTTCCTGGTATAAAGCATCCCCTCCTACTACAGCTTCACAGCTCATCTTTAGGCCAGCAGGTTCTTTATTACCATCGACCAGCACTTTATCCGGTTGAATTGATAAACCTTCCACAGCACGACGCATTGCCAGTAATGAAGCCTGCAAGATATTTATTTCATCAATTTCAGCAGCGCTTGCTTCTGCAATGCACCAAGCCAAAGCTTTTTCCTGAATCTCGACAAAAAGCTTTTCACGTTTTTTTTCTGTCAGTTTTTTGGAATCATTCAAACCTTCGATTGGACGAGCTGGATCGAGAATGACTGCAGCTGCCACGACAGCACCTACCAATGGTCCACGCCCTGCTTCATCTACACCTGCAATT
>NZ_DJJJ01000045.1:0-2949 GCF_002434085.1 Acinetobacter sp. UBA6571
CACGCATCTCTGCCAGGGATATTGCTTTTATTCGGCCGGGACAGGATGCGCTGGTAAAAATCACGGCCTATGACTATTCAATTTACGGTGGACTCAAGGGGAAGGTAACCGTAATTTCACCGGATACCATTCGTGATGAAGTGAAGCAGGACCAGTTCTACTACCGGGTTTACATCCGTACCGATACGGACAAGCTGATCAATAAGGCCGGGCAGAGTTTCGGAATTACCCCGGGGATGGTGGCAACGGTAGATATTCGTACCGGACAGAAAACAGTATTGGACTATCTGCTTAAACCATTTAATAAAGCTAAGGAAGCTCTACGGGAACGTTAAGAAACTTACTTTGAAAAGCCTCCTGAGGGAGGCTTTTTTATTTTTAAAATTAAACCGGTTATACTTAATATTTGTTGCAACATGTGATGGTGATATGCCGTTTACAATTTCCTCCCCAGTGCAGTTTGAAGAAGAAATCAAGAAGAGTCGTTTCCTTGCAATTGCTGCGCCTGTAGATAATGAACAGGCAGTAAAAGATTTTCTTGAAACTTATAAAGATCATAGTACTACTCATCAGTGCTGGGCTTGGAAAATTGGGCATCAAATCCGTTTTAACGATGACGGGGAACCTTCAGGAACAGCAGGCCGTCCTATTTTTGCCACTATTGAAGGGAATGAACTTACCAATGTTATTGTCTTGGTTAACCGCTGGTATGGTGGAATCAAGCTGGGCACAGGAGGGCTGGTACGGGCTTATGGTGGATGTGCTGGACAGTGCCTGCTGCTGGCAGAAAAGGTTGAAGTAATTGAGAAAAAACAGGCTTACTTCTGCTGTCATTTTAATGAATGGGCTATATTGCAATATGAACTTAACCAGCAGCAGATTGAGTTTCAGGAAAATTATACAGCTACAGGAGTAGAAGTAGAGTTACTTTTGCAAGTGCATCAGATTCATTCCTTTAATTTAAAACTTCAAGATATTAGCCGGGGACGGGAACAGCTAAAATTACAGGAGCAGGAGCATGCCTGAACAGGATCCTTTACTAAAATATAGAGATCAGCATAAGCACCGCTTGAATTATATGCCTTGGCTGTACTATACGTTAAAGCCCCATCATCGGGCCTGGGCCGAAGCATGGCAGCAGGAATATCAGGCTTATCTGATGGAAATGGAAACAGTAGAGATTGGTAAAAACTGCTTTATTTCACCACTTGCCCATATTTTTGCCGAACCGGGACGCAAGATTATTATTGGCGATCATAGCTTTATTGCAGCAGACTGTACCTTACATGGTCCAATTGAGATCGGGCAGGAAGTCGCGATTAATCACCATTGTATTTTAGATGGTGGTCGTGCTGGAATCCGTCTACATGATCAGGCCAGGATTGCCGCTTATTGTCATCTGTATGCATTTGATCATGGTATGGCACTTGAACAGGCGATCTACCAGCAACCGGTGCGTTCTCAGGGAATTGAGATTGGGAAAGATGTGTGGTTAGGTGCACATGTTGGTGTAAAAGATGGTATCAAAATAGGAGCACATGCAGTAGTCGGTATGAATAGTATGGTGACACATGATGTGGCTACCTGTGAAATTGTGGCAGGAAATCCTGCTAAACTGATTCGCTATCGGAAATAAAAACTGCATTCTAATATAGAATATTTATAAATGATTATTTTACTGGCAGGTTTTCCAGTTTAAAAAATTAACGCATAAAGTACTTGCTTTGTGATAGCTTAAGTTATGACATTAAAACATATTGGGCGTTAAGACCTAAAGAGAGGCGTAAAATGAACCGTGTAATTGCATGTATTGACTCATCTCCATGTATCAATGCAATTGCTGAGGCAGCTGCCTGGATAGCATCGAAAACACAACGAGAACTAGTGCTATTACAGATTCTGGATTATTACCCTGCCAGTTATCATTTGGGAGAAATTAGTGGCGTAATTGGCTTTGAAAGTAATGCCATGCTCTTGAAAGAACTGGCAGAACTTGAACAGAAACAAAGTGAACTTGCCATGGATTATAGTAATAATCTGCTTAAACATATTTCCAATCTGATTCAAGAAAAATACGGTATTACCTGTACTAAAATTCAGGAAAAGGGAGATTTTCTGGAGCAGAGTTTCAATTTGCTTCATGAAGAAGATATTGTTGTGATTGGCCGTGTGGGTGAACGCTCTGCTGAACGTAACAAAGCAATTGGTAGTAACGTTGAAAACTTTATCCGTGGTGTAAAAAGTACGGTAATGACGGTAGGTGAAACGTTTAAGCCACCAACACGGTTTATTTTTGCCTATGAGTATTCACCGACCTGTCTTGCCATGATGCGCCGCATTGCAGTGAGTGACCTGCTTAGACAGTTGCAGTGCCATTTGCTTTATGTAGGTGACCAACCGGAGGTTCTAAATGAGCCTACTCAGTTCTTGAAGAATGCAGGACTCGATGTTGTAGTAGAATATCGCTATGGAGATGTAGCAGAAAATATTTTAGATTATCAGCGTGAACATGGAATTCAGATCATTGTTCTGGGAGCCTTTAGTCAGAGTAAAATTCGGCAATTTTTCTTGGGTAGTATCGCTACAACTATTTTCCGTAACGCGACAGTTCCGCTATTAGTAGCAAAATAATTGATCTTTAAAGACCAATCTATTTAGCCATTAATATATTTAGAATAAGTTGTAAAGTTTTAAATAGTATTAAAAAAGTCCATATAGTTATCCGCAATTACTGTGGATAACTATATGGACAGTATATGTAAAATAATGAAATTTAAAAATATTTTTATAGTGATTGTTTTTTATGCTTTTGAGTTTTTATTTTACAATAGCTAATGCAAACCCATCGTGACCTTTACTTCCGTCTGTTTGTAGAGCTGTAGAAGATAGAAGTCGAGGATGACCTTTTAAGGCCTCAAACAAATCGCGGATACCCTCAATACTCGGTTT
>NZ_DJJJ01000005.1:0-9885 GCF_002434085.1 Acinetobacter sp. UBA6571
TAGCGGTGTAATTGAAGAAGCACGTTTTAAAACTTATGGTTGTGGTTCTGCTATTGCTTCAAGCTCCCTAGTTACCGAATGGTTAAAAGGCAAGACTCTTGATCAGGCGCAAGCGATCAAGAATATTGATATTGCGACTGAACTCGCATTACCGCCGGTTAAAGTTCACTGCTCTGTATTGGCAGAAGATGCGATTAAAGCAGCTATTGAAGATTATCGTAGCAAGAAATCTCAAGCCTGATTAGACGTATCCTAGATAAATTAATGGAGTTTTCATGATCCACTTAACTGAAACTGCTGCAACTCATATTCGAAATTACCTGCAGAACCGTGGTAAGGGTGAAGGCATTCGTATTGGTGTGAAAACTTCTGGTTGTTCCGGTTTGGCTTATGTTCTTGAATTTGTTGATGATATTAATGAACATGATCAAGTTTTTGACCAGGCCGGTGTAAAAGTCTTCGTAGATCCTAAAAGTCTGGTTTACCTGAATGGTTTAGAAATGGACTATGTAAAAAATGGCTTAAATGAAGGCTTTGAGTTCAACAACCCGAACCAGAAAGGTGAATGTGGTTGTGGTGAATCTTTCACAGTCTAAATTACCTTTCTCATGTATCGAAGTTAAAACAGTGCTTCTAGCACTGTTTTAACTGTATTTACTAGCCTGGAAATCATCTTTCATGAATCACTTTGAGTTGTTCAATCTTCCTGTAGCACTCGATATTGATTTGGCAATTTTAAAAAATCAGTTTTTAAAATTGCAGCAACAATATCATCCAGATAAAGCCACAGATAAAGACCAAGCACTGATCAAATCAAGTGAAATTAATCAGGCATACAAAATTTTATCACAGGTTGATAGCCGTGCAGCCTATTTGCTGGCCTTAAAAAAGCAGGACTATCATCTTGACCAATCTATTAATGATTTTGAATTCTTGCAGTCAGCTCTGGAAATTCGAGAACAGCTAGATGAAGTTACCGATACTGAGCAGCTTCAAACACTTAAAGAAGAAGTCAGACAATGGATAGATGGACTGGTCCGTGAATTCAAGATTGATTATCAGCAAGAAGACTGGGCTGAAGCACGTGATACCGTGCGTAAATTGCGTTTCTTTCAGAAAGTTTTGAATGACATTGATAAAGCTGAAGACCAGTTATTAGATGATGACAGCTTTGATTTAGATGATGACTATTAATTTTATTTTTATTACTTGTTTACAAGGGATTTAATACATGGCTCTCTTGCAAATTGCTGAACCGGGTCAATCAAGTGCGCCACATGAACACCGTATTGCAATCGGAATTGACTTAGGAACCACGCACTCGCTTGTCGCGACCGTATTATCAGGAAAAACCAAAGTACTGAATGACGAACAAGGTCGTGTATTACTCCCATCTATTGTGCATTACGGCTTAGATTCGACTCACTATGGCGAAGAGGCCAAGCCTTTTGTTACTAGTGACTCCAAAAACACCATTATTTCTGTTAAGCGCTTCATGGGACGCTCACAGACAGATATTAAATTTCAGCACCCATACACATTAGTGGGTGAAGCCAGTCAGATGCCTGCCTTTGAAACTGTACAAGGCCATAAAACTCCTGTTGAAATTTCTGCTGATATTTTAAAGCAATTAAAGAGCCGTGCCGAAGTAAGCTTACAAAATCCGGTAAATGGTGCAGTCATTACCGTACCGGCCTATTTCGATGAAGCTCAACGTCAGGCTACCCGTGATGCAGCTCAGCTTGCCGGACTTAATGTCTTACGTCTATTAAATGAGCCTACAGCAGCAGCTGTAGCTTATGGTTTAGATCAGGCAACCAATCTTGCAACTGATCGTAACTATGTGATTTATGACCTAGGTGGCGGCACTTTTGACGTTTCAATTTTACGTTTCAGTCAAGGTGTATTTGAAGTTCTGGCTACTGGAGGCCATACAGCCTTAGGTGGTGATGATCTGGATCGGTTAATTGTAAAGTGGGCAAAAAAAGAACTTAATATTGAAACATTCAATGATCAGGAATATGCACAGGTATTGTTTGCTGCACGTCGGGCAAAAGAAGCGTTAACAAATGCCGATTCGACCATGTTGACGATATTGGACCATACTTTACAGCTTGACCGCCCAACCTTTGAAAGCATTATTAAAGTTGCACTGGATAAAACGATTAGCGTCTGTAAACGTGTTTTGCGTGATGCTAAACTTGAATTATCGGATATTCAGAATGTTGTATTGGTTGGGGGATCTACTCGCTCTTATGCAGTCCAGCGTGCTGTTGCAGAAGTATTCAATCAGGAACCGCTTTGTACTATTAATCCAGATGAAGTTGTGGCAATTGGTGCAGCTATTACTGCGAACCAACTGATTGGTAATACTCAAGAAGGTTCATTATTGTTAGATGTTACACCATTATCGCTTGGTCTTGAAACCATGGGTGGACTGGTAGAACGTCTGATTGGGCGTAACACCCCCATTCCGGTAGCTCGCCGTCAAGAATTTACGACTTATCAAGATGGTCAGACTGCTATGCTGATTCATGTCGTGCAAGGTGAACGTGATCTAGTAGAACACTGCCGCAGTTTGGGACGTTTTGTATTACATGGTATTCCACCTATGACTGCCGGACAGGCCCGTATCGAGGTCACCTTTCAGGTGGATGCGGATGGTTTGCTAACAGTAAGTGACAAAGAAACTACGTCTGTTGTAAATGCCAAAATTGATATTAAACCTTCTTATGGCCTTTCAGAAGCAGATACTGAACGTTTACTCCTTGAGGGTTTCAAATATGCTGAAGAAGATAAAGATTTACGGCACCTACAAGAAACCAAAGTAGAAGCACAACGTGAACTGGAAGCACTGGAGCAAGCATTAAAGGTTGATGCCGAGCTTTTATCCAAAGACCAGTTAACCGAACTTCAAGCTGCAAAAAATGCTTTAAAAGGCCAATTGGAGCAAAATGATATTCATTCAATTGAGCAGGCAGTTAAACAGCTCAAAGTCCATAGTGATACTTTCGCAGCCTTACGTATGAATCAGCATATTGATCATGCATTAAAAGGTACTAAACTTGATGATTGGTCAAACTCAAACTAGAAAACAGGTAATGACTTATGCCACGTATTAAAGTTCTTCCGCATGCGCAAATTTGCCCAGAAGGTGCCGAGTTTGAAGTTGAACACAATGCCAATCTCTGTGAAAGCCTATTGAAAAATGGCATCAAAATTGAACATGCCTGTGATATGTCCTGTGCCTGTACGACTTGCCATGTCATTGTACGGCAGGGGTTCGACAGCCTTAAAGAAATGAATGATGTAGAAGCAGATCTACTAGACCGTGCTTGGGGGCTAGAGCCTGACTCTCGACTTTCCTGTCAGGTAAAAGTGGTAGAGGAAGATCTGGAAATTGAGATACCTAAATACACTATTAACCACGCTTCTGAAAATCACTAAAAAAAGCCCCTTACGTAAGGGGCTTTTTTAATAGGAACATTAATAACAAGAGTTTAAAACTGATCAACCTTCATATCATTAAAATTTTTACGATTTGAGGTATTCACATGTTCTTGCTCGACCGGCTTGATTTCATCAGCCAGATTAAGCTTAGCTACGCCATGAGAATTCGTTAATTTTTGCTGGGTACGGATGCGCTCAATCATTTGCTCCAGTACTTCCACCAGCTCACTATATTCAAAGTTTTCTACTTCTTCCAGATTAAGAATCAGATGAAATCCTTTATATTCATAATCAAACCATTGCTGATGCTCAAGCCGATGTACCGAGAATTTTTCCATAACTTGCCAAGTACGGACAGGTTCCTGAAATCCCTTTAAATAAATAGGTGTTTTAGGAATACACAGAAATTCACTTCTGATCAGTTTATAAGTTTCATCCGCAATCAGGATCTCGTCAATCTCGGCGGCATATTGTAGACGTGCAGCCAAATTAGCATCTCGACCCACAATCGTATAAGCCATACGATGAGCAGCACCATAATTACCCACATGGCAATATCCTGTACTGATCCCCATACGGATATGTAACGCCGGATATCCCATTTTTTTCCAACGTTCACGTAATAACTTCATCTGCTGGCGCATAGCAATTGCCATTTCGATACAAGTTTTCGCGTCCTGCTCTACGCCTTGACTATCTGGATCACCAAAGAAAATCAGTATGGCATCACCCATAAATTTATCAACGGTAGCGCCATATTGCTTGGCGATATCTGTCATATGGCTCAGATATTCATTTAATAAAAATGCCAGATCATCAGGAATCAGAGTCTCAGAAAGTTCAGTAAATCCTTGGATATCTGAAAAAAAGATTGTCATTTTTTTTCGTTTGTATTCAATTTTAGCCTCTACTTCACCATTCATAATCTGCTGACAGAGCTGTAAAGGAGCATAGCGGCTTAACTGATTTGCAAACTCAATATAACGGTTCATTTGTTCAAAATAGTAAAGACGCTGCTGATCGAGCTTTTGAATATGCTGATTCTGATAATAATTACCTAAATTAATAAAAATGATGAGGCATAATAAACCGATGACTGTCAGTTCTGGTGAAGTAACTTCAAAGTACTGGAGAGTGCCAAAGACAAACAGGCTATGAAAATAAAAAATAATTATGCTCAGTAAGGCAGCAACCGAAGCCATCAAAAAAGAAATTTTATTATTGATTGATGTGTAAACCAGACCAAAGATAGCTAGAAAAGTAAGGGTCAAGCTCAGGTGTACAGCAGCCAATGTAGTGGCCACAACAATCACATCTAGTAAGAATAATATATTTCTTTTTATTTTATAGTCAAAGCGGTACTTCAACCAACGCTCTAGGCGCCGGCTTACTAGTAAAATCCCCAAAAAAGCAAATGGAAGATAAATTTGATAATTGGTCTCTGGAGCGGTGAAATAATAGATCACCACTGTCAAAGACAGCATGAGATAACCAATTAATCGATGTATAAACTCGAAATGTAAAGGATGCTGCTTTCCTGTTACACGGTTTAGCGACACTCCCGCTCTCCAGTGACTGCGTGAAGACCATACCGGTAGCATGGTCTTGAACAGGTGTCTACTACTAATCCATACGCCAATCAAACGGCATATCACCCTGACCACGCAGCGCCAGCATTAATGTCTGACGCATATGTGCCAGAACATCATTGGTATAAGGTACAGCAGGTGTACCCCATACAGGTTTAGGCCATGCAACATCATTCTGATAGCGAACAACATGATGGAAATGCAATTGTGGAACCATATTGCCCAAAGCAGCTACATTCATTTTATCTGCCCGGAACACACGGGCAAGCTGACTTGATAGCCAGCTTGATTCGCGTAAGAATTGTTCTTGGTCAGCTTGGCTAAGTTCGTATAATTCAGTAATGCCAGGTACACGTGGCACAAGGATAAGCCACGGGAATTGCATATCATTCATCAGACGACATGTTGAAAGCGGAAAATCGCCAACAAAAAAAGTATCTTGAGCAAGTTGTGGATGCAAACTAAACATATCTTTATAAATGATGCAATAACAATGATAGCTAATACTATCACATCCAATATGGTGTGAATATTCTGAGAACTGCCTTTCCTTACAAATAATTATTAATTTATCTCAAATTTTATAAGTCCAAGATAAATGAATAAAGGTACCTGTTGCTTTAAGTTTTTTTTATTACTTACTGATACTTAACCCGTCAAAAAGGTTTGCGAAGACTTGTTCAGTCCTCGCCTTATTTTAGCGATTTAAGTCTGCAGTTAACTGGTCAAGAAGTTTCAAAATAAACTCAATTCTTTGTTCATACTCTTCTAGCATGACCAGCACCTTTAAGCGTTGCCCACCCTCCATGCGAAAGTGAGTCGGCTGTTTTTGCATAAGCTGGATAATACTGATCGCCTGAACAGCTGTATCAGGTGAAAATTCGATACTTCCCCCGTGACTTCCAATATCCACCTTGGTAATTCCAAGTTGTTCCGCTTTCAGACGAATCTGATGCACACTGAATAACTGTTTGACTGGTTGCGGTGCAAGACCGAAACGGTCAACTAGCTCCATACGAATATTATCGAGCTTATCTTGTGTATCGGCATTACTGATACGCTTGTAAAACAAGAGCCGCTGGTGTACATCCCCTAAATATTCATCTGGAATGAGTGCTGGCATGTGCAGGTTAATCTCTGCAGTTAAGGAAAGCGGAGCATCAAAATTTGGGGTCTTGCCCTGCTGAATTGCTTTGGTCGCTTTTTCAAGCATTTCCATATATAGACTATAGCCAATAGCCTGCATAGAACCACTTTGCTGCTCACCTAACAGTTCACCTGCCCCACGGATTTCAAGATCTTCTGTAGCAAGCATAAAACCGGCGCCCAGATTAGAAGCACGTTGAATGGCATCTAAACGTTTCTCTGCATCACCTTTTAAAGCTTTAATCGAAGGTACCAGCAAGTAGGCATAAGCCTGATGATGGGAGCGCCCAACACGCCCACGTAATTGATGTAATTGTGCCAAACCTAATTTATCTGCCCGTTCAATAATAATAGTATTTGCATTAGGGACATCAATACCAGTTTCAATAATGGTCGAGCAAACCAGCACATTATACTGTTTGTGATAAAACTGTTGCATTACCTGCTCGAGTTCACGTTCACGCATTTGTCCATGTGCAACGGCAACTCGTGCTTCAGGAACAAGTGCACGGATATTCTCTGCAGTACGTTCAATACTGTCGACTTCATTATGAAGGAAATATACCTGACCACCGCGAAGTAATTCCCGCAAAATAGCCTCTTTGATAGAAGCATCAGTATGCTCCTGTACAAATGTCTTTACAGCCAGACGGCGTGCTGGTGGAGTGGCAATAATCGACAGGTCACGCATGCCTGAAAATGCCATATTTAATGTACGTGGAATCGGTGTTGCTGTCAGAGTAAGCATATCGACATCTGCACGCATTGCTTTAATACGCTCTTTATCACGCACCCCGAAACGGTGTTCTTCATCGACAATCATTAGTCCCAGATCTTTAAACTGTACATTTTCCTGTAAAAGTTTATGAGTCCCAATTACAATATCGACTTTACCGTCTGCAAGATCCTGAATATTTTTTACATGGGCCTTGTTTGAACCAAAACGAGATAGCACTTCAATACGAACCGGCCAGTCTGCAAAACGGTCTTTGAATGATTCATAGTGTTGCTGGGCTAACAGAGTTGTCGGTACCAGTACCGCGACCTGTTTATTATTCTGTACTGCTACAAAAGCGGCACGCATTGCCACTTCGGTTTTACCAAAGCCTACATCACCACAGACCAGCCGGTCCATAGGCTCAGCTTTTTGCATATCATATAATGTCGCTTCAATAGCATTTGCCTGATCCAGGGTTTCTTCATAAGCAAAACCACTGGCAAACTGCATATACAGACTCTGATCTATTTCAAAAGCAAATCCGGGCTTGGCATGACGGCGGGCCTGAATATGCAGGAGTTCTGCAGCCACATCATGAATTTGCTCAAGTGCTTTCCGTTTAGCCTTGTTCCAGGCATCACTACCAATCTTATGTAGCGGAGCCAAATCCGGGTCACCGCCACTATAACGGCTAATAAGATGCAAGTTAGTAACGGGCACGTATACTTTCGCACCTTCTGCATAATCCAGCTGCAGAAACTCATACTCCTGATCATCAATACTTAAGGTAACCAGCCCTGCATAACGTCCTACACCATGGTCAATATGTACAACAGGTGCACCAATGCTCAGTTCAGTCAGACTACGAATTAAAAATTCTTCAGAAACTTCCTGTTGACGCTTACGACGTCGCTGAACTACCCGGTGCTCATACAACTGATTTTCAGAAATAACGGTCAGCTGATCATTAATGATTAATCCACGCTCAAGTGGAGCAGTAGTAATTGCAATTTTATACTGATCATTCTGAAAAATATTGAAATTTGCAACAGTAGGAATATCACCCAGAGTCGAGCGTAAGGCATCACGTAAACTTTCGCGACGTCCTGCACTTTCAGTTACCAGTAAAACTGGATGCTGAGCGTTATCGATATATTCTTTAACCTGATGAAATGGTTTTTCATGTTTAGGATTAACCGGAAGCCGGGGCGGCTCTGAAACCGCCATATTTATCACACCCGCCTTTTCTTCAAATTGTTCAGATGATGCAATAATTCGGGGAAAATGATTGAGTAACTCAAGTAAAGCATTCGGTTTTAAGAATAAATCTTCTGGTGGCAGAATAGGCTGGTCTGCATTATGACGTCGATCTTCATAACGACGATTAACATCCTTCCAGAAGGTGATCAAACATTCATCTAAATCCCTATCTGTAATGACAATGGAATGCTGAGGTAAGTATGCCGATAGCATGCCTTGAGTTTGAATTGACTGTTTACTAAAGAATAATGGCAGATAGAAATCAATACCCGGTGATGCAATACCTTCCATGACATCCTGATAAATAGGATTCTTTTTTGGATTGGCAGTCGGAAAGCTCTCAGCATAACGGTCACGGAAGGTAGAACGTCCGTCCTTTAACGGAAACTCTTTTGCTGGTAGAACCTTGAATTGAGTTAAATTACTTGTTGTTCTCTGAGTTTCCGGATCAAAAAATTTAAGGCTATCAATTTCATCATCAAACAGATCTATACGGATGGGTGCCTCCTGACCCGAAGCATAGATATCCATAATACTACCGCGTACCGCGAACTCTCCATGATCGTAAACTGTATCTACTAAAAGATAACCAGCCTGTACCAGACGTAGTTTCTGCTGTTCAAGATCAAATTTTTGACCGACACGTATATCGAAATGCTCGCCTAATATCCAGGAAGTTGGAGCAACTCGCTGTGCCAATGTAGAGGCTGAAAGTAGTAATATGCCCTGCTGAGGCATATTAGAAAGTATAGCCAGGCGCTCCGAGACAATATCCTGATGGGGAGATAACCGGTCATAAGGCAGGATTTCCCAATCCGGGAAAATAATCGGTTTTATACCGTAGAACTCCAGCTCACTCTCGAGCTGGGCTACATGCTGGTTATTTTTAGCCACCAAGACTAATAATTGCCGTGATTGTTCAGCAATTTCTTTAAGCAATAGTGCGGCTGAAGAACCAAGTAAAGAGCCTACCCAGCGCTTTTCACCTGCCTTCAATTGTTTTAAATTAAGTTGAGAGATTTCTTTCTGGAACATGTAGATAGATTTAGGCCTAAATGTCATTGCCCATAATATCATGATGTTTTTCGACTTTTAGTTATTTTTAATAAAGACCTTGAAGAATAAAACTATCTATACTCTATCTCGCAGAAATTTTTTATAGTAGCTATTCAGCTTTTCAATAACTTTTTTCAGTTCTTTTAAATTTTGCTCATTATTTCCCAAGCGCTCAACATAACGGCCTGTGGCAATTTCCAGGTCTATTTTTTCATTAATCTGCAAACTGATTTCAAATAATTTTTTTAAATCTTGAAAATTTTCAAGCTTACGATTTGAAAAATATTCAAGACGATTATTTAAATCACTTAGCACAATCCCATCAACGATAGGCCCTTGATCTTGATCAAAGTGAATATTTTGTTCACGTAAATAGGATTGTTCTTCGGTCTCTTTAGCTGTAGTTTTGAAGAGTCGGACAAGTTTGTTAAACATATTTCTAAATCACAGATTAAAATATAAATTTTGAGTCTAAATATAAGCTGTCAAAATAAATAGATTGAATAAAAGATGATAGATTAAAAAAATTGGGCTACTCATATCAAAATAAAAAGCACTTTTATTCAAGTGCTTTTTACTGGTATTCAATGCAGTTTTTTGCGCTTTAGTTAGCCACCGTACTGCTCTTGAAGATAACGAACAATTTTTGCTGATTCAAACATCTTT